>WQVV01000023.1 GCA_009785665.1 Defluviitaleaceae bacterium | reverse complement strand
TACAATTGCTGCCACGGAATCCATTACAGGAAAACCCATTCTCGCGCCCATAATCCCGATAAAACTTCCGATAGAAGAAAGCCCATCTGCGCGGCTATGCCAAGCGTCTGCCATTAGCGCGCCAGAATCAATTTTCTTAGCCGCCGCACGAACATACCAGAACACGCCCTCTTTCACAGCAATCGAAACAATCGCCGCAACCAACGCCAACACACCAGGCACGGCAATGTCTTCAAAATCCCCCGCAAGAATCGTCTGCACTCCAGACCAGCCTATTCCCACGCCAACCGCCAGAATCAGCACCGCTAACACAAGCGTTGCCACACTCTCGAAACGCTCGTGTCCGTACTGATGCTCCTTGTCGGCCTCGCGTCCCGCCAACTTGATTCCGATAATAACAATCACCGTACTAACCAAGTCCGTAATAGAATGCACCGCGTCTGAAATCATTGCCGCAGAAGATGCAAACACCCCCGCAAACAATTTAAACGCCGACAACCCCACGTTTATTGCAATACTGTTTCGCGCCACTCGCATTGCAATTCTTTCGTTTGTGATGTTTGTGGTTTCCATAATTTCCTCCCATTCTTCCGTAGGCAATTAAAAAAGCACACCCACGGACAAATATTAGCGATTGTAAGAAATTCTTACAATGCTTTACTGTCCCGTAGATGCGCTATATGTGCAATCCACTGCCGCTTTCGCAGCCCGGCTTCATAAACATAAGTTTACCGCCTGTTCAGTTTCTGCAAAAATTCTAACATAAAAATCGGCGCGATTCAATATCTTCTGAAATTTATTTTTTAGAAGCGAGTTGATGCGACATTCTTTTGTTTAAAAGTTTTGCTCAAGTTGTCTATGAACTCGTGGTAGTTTTCGTCGCGAAGTTTTTGCAGTTTTAGTACTGTGCCATCTTTTTTGTGAATTACGGCGCGGCGTTTGTCTTCGAATCCAACCATTACTGCCCAAATGAATATTGGAACGAAAAAGAAACTTAAAATTATGTTAAGACAGCCGCCTATGTTTTTTTCTCCTTGTACAACAATTTTTTCCACGTCATCGAAACTTAGCTCTACCCGCTTAAACCCAGAGGAATAGATAAAACCATTTGCAAACGTGCTTGCTTTGAATCGCCTAATACATATTACGGACATCAACAAGAGAATAACGCCTATGACAGCAAACATAATTACGCCGTAATTATCCTCGGCGTAGAAAAAAATATCCCAGCTAATCCATAATGAAAAGAGTGCGGGAAGGCAAAACAGAAGTCGCCTAAGAAGCCGCAATCGCGAGGTTTTATGTTCTGCTTGCTGTCTGCCGAATTTTTCGTGTACGGCTGTGAATAGGCTTTCGCCTTTGTAGTTTACTTCGGAGTCGTTGCGATTTTCGATTTTTTTGTCTTGGGTTTCGGAGATTCTTTTTACTAGCTTGCTTGTCCGTTGTAGGTTGTTTACGTTAGTATCTGCGTGGCTTTCGTGGCTGTAGCGAGCATCTTTGTTGCGATACTTGCTTTGGAAATACCAGAAAAAGCACGGTGCAATTAAGAAAAGCAACAGCCCCGCTTCGTGCAGAGTGAATGTAATTAATAACGCAAGCGCGCCCGAAACAACCCCAACAAGAAGCGTAAGCATCCAAAGTCTAGCCCAGTTGATGGGAATGCTTCCCATGGTGCTAAGGCTACGTCCGTTTACGGCAACGTAGTGAATGACATCTTTGTGCTTGTAACTGTAAAGCCATACGGGCAAATACGCCGCCTTCCACTGCGAGCCTTTAATGTCCAGCGATTCTTCTTCCCAACACAAGCCGCGGTCGTAATCTAATTCTTCCCGTGCTTGGTGACGGGCAATATCTTGGATTTTTGTTTCTACTAGGCTGGTTAAATCGTCTACATCTACATCTCGTTTTTGTGAAGTAAATCCGCGCATGAAATGAGCATTCCATTGCACAGAATTTTTTAGGTCAAATGGCTTGATTGCGTTTACTATATTGTTGGTGCTATTATTGCTGGCGTGGCGAAGTTTTTCGATATTGGATTCTATGGTCAAATTTTCCACGGTCATATCGAATTTGCAAGTTACATTGTAGAGGTCGGCATCGTAGTATGTTGTATCGCCCTTTTCGTATTCGCTAACCAGCCGTTCTCCTTGCCCTTTAAAGCTTGCCTTCGAGTTAATATCCACCACCATGTATGGCAAATAAACACCCATTACATTCTCGGCGGTAAATTCTTTTTTAAATTTTGGATGCGCGAAAAATTTTCTTGCCTCAACGAATTTTGCAATTTCTTCTTGCGCTTCTTCTCTGGTTTTGTTAAATGGCAGCAACTTATCTGGAACTGCTCCATTAGGGATTTTGTGATTCACCGACAAAAAATTGCGACACCAGTGACATCTCGATTGCAGAGATTCACTGGTGTCAACAATAACTTCCGCGCCACAGCCGTGGCATTCAAATGTAAGTACATCGTCTGCTTCCATAATTTCTGCCGCACCCTCACCGATAATTGTTTCGTTAAGGGTTGCGACATTTTTAACCGTCTTATTAAATTTCTGCGGCGCAAACTCACTTAGACATACATTGCAGCGTAAATTTTGCGTCTCCAAGTTTAATGTCATATCTGTGCTTGCGCAGTTGGGGCAATCTTTTTGCCCTTCTTTTAGCGTTGCTGCCGCAACGGATTTTCTTTTCTTGTTCATGATATTCCGCCCTTTTTGTAAAATTTCTTCGGCTTGGATTATATCATTTTTATCGTCGTCGTTCCAGTCCGTCCAAAATTTTGCAAAATCCCACCGCCAAAATCGTTGTGATTGTTGTCACCACTATTCCAGGCCCAATTATTTCCGACGGATTTGCAGAACCGTATTGCATTCGATACGCAACCACGCTGATTGTCACTAACTGCAAACTGGACATGTTTATTACCATGAACATTCGCATAGACCGCGTTGCCGTGTCGGGTTGTGGGTTTTCCTCTTGCATGACCGCCATTGCCCTAAGCCCGCTGGGTGTTGCCGCCCAACCAAGCCCCAAGATATTCGCAATGAAGTTTGTTGCTATTGGCTCGTGTGCAGGATGATTCCGCCCCAAGTCTGGGAATAAAAATCGCAATACTGGACGCGCCTTCTTTGCAAGTGCTTGCACTAGCCCAGCCTTCTCTGCAACTGTCATTAGCCCCGACCACATTGACAATATTCCCAGCATTGTTATGCACAGGGTAATCGCGTCACGCGCCGATTCTATTGCCGCATTTGTTAGCTCTGGGATATTTCCCATAGCTATAGCCACAACTATTGCAAGCAGTATCATTCCGCCCCATAATTTGTTTAGCATATGTATCGCCCCGTTTTCTTAGTTTGTACAGCTTATTCAGCAAGATGCTTGGGCATTCCAGAAAATTTTTTCGACAAGAAAGAAAAAAATTCTTTCCAATGCTTGCAAATTTTTACAAGCATGGTATACTGTTCCTGTCGATATTTACCATACATTGCGGAAACTTAAAAAAGGAGGGATACTTATGAAAGCGACAGGGGTGGTACGCCGCGTAGACGAGTTAGGTCGCGTTGTGCTTCCTTGCGAACTTCGCAGGGTCATGCACATCAAAGACAGAGATTCACTAGAAGTCTTTGTAGATAGCGATAGAATCGTTTTGAAAAAATATGAACCAGCTTGCACCTTCTCTGGCTCGGCAGACGAACTTTTCGACTACAAAGGGCGTAAAGTTTCAAAACAAGCCATTAAAGAAATGGCCGAAATAGCTGGGTTATTGTAAAAAGACAAAAGCACCTGCCCTGCATTATGCAGAACAAGTGCTTTTTTTTATCTTCAAAACAGTATCTGGCTTCGTGGCGTATGCTTTAAGCTACTAATGCATGTTATCGGTGAAACGCGGCTATGCCGCCCGCCTATGCTTGCCCTGCCATTTGACGTTCCTGTGCTTCAATCATCTTTTTAACCATGTAGCCCCCAACGGAACCATTTTGGTAAGATGTTAAATTGCCATTGTAACCCTTTGAAAGAGGCACTCCTATTTCGCTTGCAACTTCATATTTGAAAGCGTCCAAAGCAGCTTTTGCCTCGGGCACGGCTTTTTTATTTCTTGACACAACTATCTCTCCCCTCATGATTGTAGCGTCTCGCCGCTGTTGCTTCGAGTGCTACGATAGTTATTATAAACCGAGAAGAGAAATGTATGCTTGGAAATTTTTATACGCGACCTAGATATTCGCCTGTGCGGGTGTCTATTTTTACGATTTCGCCCGCGCTTATGAATAGCGGTACTTTGATTGTCGCGCCTGTTTCAACGGTGGCGGGTTTTGTTGCACCTTGGGCTGTGTCGCCTTTAAAGCCTGGTTCAGTTTCGGTTATTTCCAATTCTGCGAATAGTGGCGGCTCTATTCCAAAGATTCTGCCATTGTGTACTAAAACTTTCACCATGTCGTTTTCTTTCACGAACATCAGTGAATCGCCAATGTCTGCGGCGTTCATTTCTAATTGCTCAAAAGATTCGGTATCCATGAAATAGTACAGAACACCGTCGTTGTATAGATATTGTAAATCGCGGCGGTCTATGTGGGCGCGAGGCATTTTTTCTGATGGGCGGAAGGTACGTTCTACTGTCGCGCCTGTTTCCAAATTTTTCAATGTGGAACGCACAAACGCCGCGCCTTTACCAGGCTTTACATGTTGGAAATCGTTGATAATGTACAGCGCGCCGTCAAATTCTACTGTAATACCGTTTCTAAATTCACCTGCTGAAATCATAAGAGCTCCTTTATTAATGGGGCTAAAACCCGTTTTATTTTGTCTTAAAAAAAACGTATCTGGCTTCGAGACGTACCCCAAAAGCCACCACTGCATACAATCGGCGAAAAACCGCTGCGCGGTTAGAACTCGAAATCTTCGTCGTCGTGGCGTGGGCTTTTGTCTACGCGTACTGCTGCGTCTGTTATTGCGCGTACTACGTCTGCGTCAAACTGTCCCTGCAATACGTTGATTTTTGCGTATAGTTTGCCCTTTGATGTTACAACATATTTTGGTGGGCTGTTGTTTAGTGCGTATGCCAATCTGTCCATTTGGCAACGCTCGCATTGACATAGGTCTGGCATGGTTGCCAAAACCGTGGGCATTCTGTCTTTAATGATGTCTTCCATGTAATTGCGCATTCCCAGTTGTTCCATAAAAGCCTCCTCTAAAATCCCCTTGGGTGTGTTTCCTGTTAATTAATAACAATTATGTCATGTATGCGAACTTGACCACCACTAACAGTGGTCGTAATTTCCTGATGATAACGACCCTTTCTTAAAGCAATAGTACCTGCTTGACTTGCCGTACCACGAGGCAGATACATAAGCCGCTGGTTGTCATAATTCACAGCTAAAAGATTAACTCCGTCGGGCAAATAAACAGTGCGTAATACTGTAGAATGGCGGTCAATAATGTGATAACGATTATACAACACATCGAAGTGAACCCCAATGCGTCGCCCTTCCATAATTGCCCTGCGTTGCGCATATCGAATATCCGCTTGCATTGTCACCGCCGCGTTACTAAGTACGCGATAATCATTACTATTCCCATTAACACTAACCAAAATCACGCCAACAACTACCATCAAAACCGCCATAACAATGACGAGTTCCATTAGCGTGAAGCCACGTTGTTGTTTCATTAAGTTATCTTGCGCTCCGCAAAGTATTTGCGAAGGATTGCGCGTTCCACAAGTCGTTTTGCTCGAACAAAAAAGAAATCATTGTCGGAAATCGGCTTTACCATGATTGTTGTCATCTTGGCATTCTTTCCAGCCCAAATGTCCGAAAGCAACTGGTCGCCAATAATTGCCGTTTGCGGAGGTTTTGTTCCCATTGTTTCCATTGCGTAACGTAATCCTCGCGTTAGCGGCTTTATTGCGTTGGCAATTCCAGGCAAATTCAAATTTTCATTAAAATGCCCGAGTCGCTTATTGGTGTTATTTGTCACAAGGCATATGCGAAATCCCATACGCTCTAATTTATGCAACAACGCAACAACCTTTGCAGATGGCTGTTTTTGGTCAAAGCGGGTAAGCGTGTTGTCTATATCAAAAATTAACCCGCGTATGTTATTCTTCCACAATTCATCGTAAGGAATCAGAAAAATTGAATCATAATAATAATCTGGCTCTAGCAATCTCACGCTTCACCCCGACTGACAAAATCTTATACCATTTCGCAATCTAAACAGCGGTATCATTGCGAGGATTTTTGTCGCAATGCGAGGAGGCAGTGACGCAGCGTGCCAGCAGCACGCAAGGAACGGCCGACGAAGCAGTGCGGCAAAAAGACCGCAAGGATACCGCTGTTTAGATTGTGACATGGTATTAGTCTGCTATTCTCATCAACTCTACCATTGTAATGGTGTAGTAGTCAAGAAAATTTATGTTAATCTTACCGCTGTATGCATCAAAATATTCGCCGCCACTAGGCAAACACCACACAACCTCTGACTGCACCACCGCCGCAACACTAGACACGCTTCCCGTAAATTTGCGAATTTCCGTAGTAATTACAAACCCACCGCCATTTCTAAGTACGACGCGTGTTTCTGCCCAAAACTCATCACGCACAACATGCCCTGAATCCAACTCCAGCGCAAGTCCCCATTCACGAACATACATATCGACATTACCCCGTCTAGTACGAACAAAATAATGCCGAATCTCTCCCCAAAGAAGCAGCATCATCTCATCAACAAATAAATCCGAATATCGCCCTGATGGAACTATGTAATACCGACCACTACCTTGGTCAAATGATGTAAACGCGTCAAGGTTAGCCAAAACTCGCGCTTGAGCCTCCGAATGAGCCGCATTCTGATGCAACAAAAGCCCTCGTTCCAATACATAAAAAGCTTGTTCATTGCCAGCAACAGCAAGGTCATACAAGCCATAAAAATACCCATATCTCCCCGTAACCTGCCGACTAATCACCGTAACAGTAAGCACAGTCAAAACCAAAGTAAGCACAACCATAGAAATAACAACAACCATAACCGAAGCATTACCACGAGAAGATTTTTTTGAACAATATTTTGAACAATAAGACCGTGGGGGGAGAACCTTTTCTGATGTCATATTCCCTAATGCGAAGCGAAAGGAATGTGAAGAAAAGGTTCTCCCCCCACACCCCCCTCTCCAAAAAACTTTATTTTTGACTGTTTTACTTGAGTGGAAGTTAAAAAATTGAATCATAGTTGTACTCTCCAGTTGAACTTGTCGGGGGCTTCGCCGCGTTGTATTGCTGATAGGGCTTTGTATAGTTTGTTGCTTGTTTCGCCCGCTTCGCCATTGCCTATTGTTACTTCTTTGCCTTGGTAGCGTAGTTTTCCTACTGGAGAGATTACTACTGCTGTGCCTGCCCCGAATGCCTCTTGTAGTAGGTTTGCGTCGGCGGCTTGCATTAGTTCGTCTACGGATATTGGGCGTTCTTCTACTGGTATGCCAAAATCTTTGCATAGGGTTATTATGCTGTCGCGGGTTACGCCTTGCAGAATGCTTCCGTTTAGCGCAGGGGTTATCATTTTGCCATCTATTTTGAAGAAGATGTTCATTGCGCCTACTTCTTCAATGTATTTGCGCTCTACGCCGTCTAGCCACATTACTTGCGCGTAGCCTTCTTTTTGTGCGCGTGCTTGCGCCGCCATGCTTGCAGAATAGTTGCCGCCTGTTTTAGCACGACCAGTTCCTCCACGCACCGCACGAACATATTCGTCTTCTATCCAAATTCCAACAGACTGCAACCCACCAAAAAACGACGCGCTAGGTGTCATGATAATCATAAACCGATATGTCTTAGAAATAGAAAGCCCCAAAACCTCATCTGCCGCAATGAAAAATGGTCGAATGTACAATGAACTATCCGCACCGTCGGGAATCCAATCCAAGTCCAACTTAACCAGCGTTTTCAGTGCATGTAAAAAATCCTCCTCGGGGAATTGCGGAATACTCATGCGTTCATTGGAAGCATTAATACGCCGCGCATTCATTTCTGGACGAAATAAATAACATGCGCCATCTGCACCCTTATAGGCTTTCATTCCCTCAAAAGTTTCCTGCCCATAATGGAAAACCGCACACGCTGGCGAAAATTCCAGCTTGCCATACGGAATAATTTCTGCGTCGTGCCAGCCTATTCCTTCGGTGTAACTCATTGTAAACATGTGGTCTGTAAAATTTCGCCCAAAACCTAGCGGGCCTTGTGGCTTCTCTTTTGGCGTTGCGGTTTTTGTAATTTTAATTTCCATTATCGGCACTCCTTAGATTCGTTCATTTTACAAATTATTGCACAAAAAATCCGTTTCAGTCAAGCAGAAGCATTTCTGTTTGACATAAAAGCTCCAACAATAACCTCTTTACATTACGGTTAGGATTCTTTATACTTGCGTAAACAGAATACGGGGGGCCGTGTGAAATGAGAATCGAAAGAATAAGCGACACGCAAATGAAGTTCGTACTTATGACCGACGATTTAGAAGAACGCGATATAAAAATTAGCGAGTTGTCTTACGGCTCTGACAAGACCCAGCAATTGTTTCGCGAAATAATGACGCTGGTGCAAGACGAGCAAGAATTTGTAGAAGGCGAAACACCACTAATGTTCGAGGCTATGCGCGTGGGCGTAGACAGCCTTGTTGTTGTTGTTACCAAAATAAATGAAGCCGACGGATTAGACAAAGAAAAAAAATTCAACCTAATACCATCAGCCCGTCAAGAATGTCGATTCAAACGGGGCAGTCAAATAAAACAACCAACCGAAATCCCACACGAAGATAGCTATAGCCTATTCTCTTTTGAAAACTTAGACATAATGGCCGCAGCAGCATCACGCCTACCCCAACACTACCAAGGCATAAGCCAAGTACACAAACTAGAAGAACGCTACTTCCTAATGCTAACAAACGAAACCGAAGACACCAACACCACAGGCGAACTAGAAATAATATTGTATGAATACGGTCAAAAGCATGTTTCCAACGTAATAAGCCGCCAATACTTACTAGAACGCGGAGAAATAATTATTGCCGAAAACGCCGTGGATAAACTTAGACTTTACAATATGATGTAGGGTGTGTTCACCCTTCAATTATGACAATCTATCGCGAAAATCTTCGTAGCCGAATTTTTTCACGATTTCTAGTTCGCCGTTTGTGTGGCATATGGCTATGCTGGGTAGGTTTATTCCATTGAAGGTGTTGTTTTTTACCATGGAGTAAATCGCCATATCTTCAAAGATTAACTTGTCGCCTATGGAAAGCGGCTTGTCAAAGGAATATTCCCCTATAAAATCCCCTGCCAAACAGGTTGGTGCGCCTAGTTTGTAGCTGTGGGGTTTTTTATTTTTTTCCCCTGCGCCTATGATTCGTGGGCGATATGGCATCTCTAAAACATCGGGCATATGACAGGCGGCAGAAGTGTCCAAGATTGCTATGTTGCCGTTGTTTTCTATTATGTCCAGCACTGTACATACTAAAAATCCTGCGTTTAAGGCAATGGCTTCGCCTGGTTCGATATAGACATCAAGTTTGTATTTTTGTTTGAAATTTTTGATTAGTGATATTAACTTGTTTTTGTCGTAATCTTCGCGGGTGATATGATGTCCTCCGCCCATGTTTATCCACGAAATTTTATCGAAGCACGCAGAAAATTTTTCTTCTACTGCTTGAAGAGTTAATTCAAGGGCATCGGAATTTTGCTGACATAAGGTATGGAAATGTATGCCGTCAATACCTTTGCCTTTTTTGCGTATTTCATCTCTTTCGCCTTTTTCATCTCTTTCGTCAAACGCATCAAAACGGAAATTTTTCAGCGTTACGCCTAGCCGCGAACCGCGTGAACATGGGTCGTAAATGCCGCCGTGTTCTTGCGTGGAAAGCTCTGGGTTTATGCGTATTCCCAAACTTGCGTTTCCCATAGCGGCACGGTCTTTGAATCTATCCCATTGCGAAAATGAATTAAACACAATATGACTACATATGGAGGAAACCGCCGCAAATTCTTCATCAGAATATGCGGCGGAGAAAACATGATTTTCTTTGCCCATGTAATCGCGGCTTAACAAGGCTTCGTGTAACCCGCTGGAGGTTGTGCCGTCTAGGTGTCTGGCAATTAGCGGGTATAGACTGAACATTGAAAATGCCTTCTGTGCTAGTAGGATTTTGCAGCCCGCTTCGTCGGCAACCCAACGTAACGTGCGAAGGTTTTCTGCCAATAGCTGCTCGTCCACAATGTAGCAAGGGCTTGGTAGTTGATTCGGGTCAAAACGTATCATCATGGCACTAGGGTTGGGTTGAAGTCTTCTACCCATGGTAAGCCCCATTTGTTTAGTGCGTCCATAAATGGGTCGGGGTCAAATTCTTCTACATTGTGTACGCCTGCTTTTTGCCATGTGCCATTCATTACTAGCATTGCGCCAATCATTGCGGGTACGCCTGTTGTGTAGGAAATCGCTTGCGATTGCACTTCACGATAGCATTCTTGGTGGTCGCAAACATTGTACACGTAGTAAGTGACGGGCTTGCCATCCTTTACACCAGTGAAGATACAACCAATATTGGTTTTGCCCACCGTGCGTGGCCCAAGGCTTGCAGGGTCGGGAAGAACAGCTTTGAGAAATTGCAGCGGCACGATTTTTTTGCCCTCGAAGTCAATTGGTTCAATAGAGGTCATGCCCACGTTTTCTAGGCATTTCAAATGCGTAAGGTAACTTTGCCCAAACGTCATAAAGAAACGTATGCGCTTGATTCCCTTGATGTTTAACGCTAATGATTCGAGTTCTTCGTGGTATAGCAGGTACATATCCTTCTCGCCTATTTGCGGGAAGTCGTATACGCGTTTGATTTCCATTGGCTCTGTTTCTTTCCAGTCGCCGTTTTCCCAATAACGACCTTTTGCTGTAACTTCGCGGATATTTATTTCTGGATTGAAATTTGTTGCGAAGGGATAACCATGGTCGCCCGCGTTTGCATCTAAAATGTCCAGATAGTGGATTTCATCAAAATAATGCTTCATTGCATACGCGCTGAATATCCCCGTTACCCCTGGGTCGAAACCGCAACCTAGTACCGCTGTGATTCCTGCTTTTTCAAAACGTTCGCGGTAGTCCCATTGCCATTTGTACTCGAATTTCGCTGTGTCCAGCGGCTCGTAGTTTGCGGTGTCCAGATAGTGTTTCTTCGTTTCCAAACACGCGTCCATGATTGTTAAATCTTGATACGGCAAAGCGAGGTTGATTACAATTTCTGGGTCGAATTGCTTGATTAACGCTACAAGCTCTCCAACATTGTCTGCGTCTACCTGCGTCGTGTGAATCTTGGTTTTCACATTCTGCGATTCAAGATACGCTTTTACTTCGTCGCATTTGCTTTTCGTGCGGCTTGCAATCATTATTTCTGAAAATACTTCGTGGTTTTGACAGCATTTATGAATCGTTACCTTTGCTACACCACCGCAACCAATTATTAATGCTTTTCCCATTTTTATCAGCTCCTTTGAATATTACGCTTATTGTAACCAATACATTTAAGTTGAGCAAGAAAAAAAGACACAACCTTAGTTCGGTGATATAATAATGACCAGCGCAAGCATGGAGGTGGATTATGAGCTTAACAAAATACAAGGGCACACGCATACTCACAGAATCAGACGTTGACCGCGAATTTTTAGGCAAGACAGTTTTATTGGATTGCAGAGAGTTTCCGCGTGGGGACAGGGGTTATCTAATTGCATCGGTTGATGCCAGTAGCGAACAGGAGATAGTTCTTTTGGACGAAATCATTATGAAGGAGTACAACGGTCAAGGTTTAATCGTTACAGGGTCTAAAGCAAAAGGGGAGATAATACTTGGATTTTACTATTGAGTTACTAGATTGGGTGCGCCATCGTTATATGGCACACGCAACCATAAGTGACATCAATTCTTCTCGAAAGAGGACGCAGATAAAAACCTTAATTGATACAGGTGCATTCAATACAATGATTGATATTGAACTTGCAAAAAATTTCGGCACAATGCTTTCAATAAAAGTACCTATATCTATAGGCGGGAGTTTTGGAGAAGCACAGGGTTATATTCTGCCCAAAGTTGCATTAGGAGATTTTGAAATGTTACGGGTGTTTGCCTTAGCTTTCCCGTTTAAGGACTGGCTTGCACGCCATATCATACTTGGCGCAAATGTCTTGAATAATTGGGACTTTATAACGTCAAGAACTGATAACGTAATTCGATTTTCTGAAAGAATCCCTCCTGATGCACCAAACAAAGAGCATCCTTATCAAAATTATTTTATGAATGGTGCGTATGTAGCTGTTCAGTTGGAGGTTTAACATGGTAGATAATTACAAAGAAGTACTGGACAAAAATCAAGTGTTGGAATCGGAAAGATTAATCCTACGAAAAATCCGCGAAGAAGATGCCGCTGGCTTATTAGAATGGGCAAGCGACCCCGAAACTGTTAAGTGGTTGACATGGGGTGGATTATCTACGCTGGAGGAAGCCCATGGGACTATTTTGAATTATTATTTAACGCTTCCGTGCTTTTTTGCAATTGAGCATAAAAAAGACAGAAAATACATTGGCAATATAGATTTGCGACTTATTCCCGAACATGACAAGACTGGCACAGGTTATGTAATTAATCGTAAGTATTGGGGTAAGGGCTATATGTCAGAAGCGTTGCGCACTATTATATCGTTTGCCTTTGAGACGTTGGAATTAAATCGTGTGGAATCCCATCATTACACTGCCAACCCCGCATCTGGTAGGGTGATGGAAAAAGCGGGAATGATTAAAGAAGGAATAGCCATACAAAGCGAAAAAGTTAAAGGCATAATACATGACTGTGTGCTGTATGGCATAGTAAGGGGAACTTGATTTATATGCAACATGAAGACGAAAGGCATAATGAAGGTTTGTTTTGTGTTCCTAAAGAACTTGATACAGAATTTGCGTGTGGGTGCGGTTTCCTTTTGTTATTGTTGGTTGGTTTAATCGCGCTGATGTTTATGGGGCAACCACTTACTCAACGTGCTTTGGATTCATTGGATTTGTTATATGTCCCGTTTTTTGAATCTGTAATCAGTAACATTCACGTTCTTATTTTTATGGTGTGGTTTACTTTAATACCTCTGTATTTCGTATATATACAACTTAGGGCATTTTTCAAGGTGAGAGAAACTGGAACGGAGGCTGAAACCAGAGCTTTGCGCAGGGCTGCGAAATTTGCTGGGATAACGATTGTTTGCATTAGTGCTATAGTATTTTTTTATCCGAATGGCTTTATTTCGGACTTTCGGCTTGCGCAATCGGGACAGCATTCTGTTGTACATGCCGATTTGCGCGAGGTACGCACGTACACATATATCAGACACCATCAAGCTACTACGCGCCGTAGCGAAGGTTTTGAGCATTTCCGTTATATCCGAATGTCCCCTAATTGCCCATGGAGGTACATAACTCCTCCTACCCCGACTGGTGGTTTGGCTCGCAATATTTACAACGCAGTTAATTACGCGCAAAGCCAAATGCCTGCGGGCAACGAACCTGTGCCAGTGCGGTTTTATTATCTGCCCAACACGGGAATTATTTTTCACTTTGATACTTTTCCACTCTGAAACATTGAAATGGAAAAAGTATGAGAAAGGGATTTTATTTTGAATTTAACAGATAATCGCTCACTTTACGTAATCGCGGGGGCGACTGCAAGCGGAAAAACCGCCGTAGCGGTGGAATTGGCTAAGAAAATCAACGGCGAAGTAATATCCGCAGATTCAATGCAGATTTATCGTGGTATGGACATTGGCACGGCGAAGCCTACCCTTGCAGAAATGTCTGGGATTCCGCATCACATGCTGGATATAGTTGACCCTCACGAGCCATTTTCTGCCGCAGAGTTTCAGCGGCTTGCTATCGCCGCAATTGAGGAAATCCGAATGCGTGGCAGAATCCCAATTCTTGCGGGTGGAACGGGTTTTTACATTAACGCTGTATTATATGGCACGGAATTTTCTTCCGAAAGCAACGCAAAAGAAGACGAACTTCGCGAGAAATTCGCCATTATGGCGCGTGAAAAAGGCGCGGAGGAACTTCACAAAAAACTAGCCCAAGCCGACCCCGCATACGCCGCAACAATCCATGCAAACAACGTAAAGCGTGTTGCGCGTGCGCTTGCGTATTGCGAAGTTTCGGGCGGTTTGTTCTCTGAATACAACGCGGCACAGAAAGCAAAAAAATCTAATCAGCCGCTTTATGATGCAAATTTTTTTGTGCTTTCCATGCGGCGCGAAATTTTGTATGAACGCATAAATAGCCGTGTAATTTCAATGTTTGAAGCGGGGTTTGTTGAAGAAGTTCGTAGCTTGTTATCAAATGGCTATAACAAAAATCTCGCATCAATGCAAGCAATAGGCTACAAAGAAATTGCACAATTCATAAACGACGAAATAACCCACGACGAAACAATTACAGCGATTCAGCAAGCAACCCGCCATTACGCAAAACGTCAAGAAACTTGGTTTCGCAACCAAACCCCAGATGCAATTGTTTTAAATGCAGAGGGCAAAACGTCTGAAGAACTGGCAGGGGAAATTATTGACCGTAGGTTCTAACTATAGCTTCAACCGCCTTGACGCACAGGGAAGGATATATTCCACTTCCTCTTCTGCGATTGCGGTTTTATCATGCGAGTATCGCGCTATGTTGTACAGTGAAAATAGTTGAGTGGTTGGGTCTTCGTTGGCGTTTAGTGTGACAGATAATTCATTGGGGGTATCGGAAGGTTTTACGATTGCCCCTTTTTTAATTTTCTGTTGCAGGAATGATACATATATAAATCTTACGCGTTCGCGGTGGGATTGTAGGTTTTTCCATTTCATTTTGCGGAATGGGTCGCGTTTTTTATGTGTGAACACGCGGATTTTTTCATCATGGAAAAGGGTTAGACGATTGGATTTTCGTAGTGCGGGTAGCGGGACGCGAGGTAGCTTGCTTGCCAATTCTTTTATTTTTCGAGCCAAACGGGCGAATTGATTTCCCAAAAAGCCGAATAACTTGCCTACTAAAGCACCCAAAAATTTTCTGATTTTTGCAGTTACGGGGTTTTCCCATTCGTATTTGGCTAAAATTTTCATGAATGCACGGAATTTTAAATATAACCATACCCACGAACCTAACATTATCAAAAACAGATGAAGATTTTGCCCATATGCAAGGAAGAATCCCGCCGTTGCGATAATCGCGGTAAGCAACGATATAAGAAGCAATAACACTTCGAGTTTGTTTTCACGAATAATTTTAATCATCGTCCACCTCCAAATCTGGGGTTAGGATTGTTACGTGATTTCCTTTGCTTCTTAGCGCGGCGATTATGTCGTCTAGGTTGTCGTTTGCGGTCATGATATAGATGTCTACATTCCATAGAGTGTCTATGTCTTGGTGTAATAACCATCTAAAGGAGCAGCCTTCCGAAATGCGTATGGATGCCATTTCTTGTAGTATTTCGATATAGTGTTCCTGCCCGCGCCGCATGGGGTGGCGAATATGATTTTCTTTACCAAGTAGCTTTTGGCAGTTTGCCGCAAAACCCACGTTGTAGCCTTGCTGTATAGATTTCCATACCATGTCAGCGGCGTATGACAATGATTTTTCCATTGTTTCGGCGTAGTGAAGCATTGCGTTGGGGGGCGCATGGAAGTCAATGTAAATCATAAAACTTCGGCTTGAGAAAAAATCGCGTTCGTTTACTTTTAACGCGCCTGTTTTTGCCGTGGCTTTGTAGTTGATGCTTCGGAATGGGTCGCCTTGTTGATACTCACGCACGCCAGAGAAGCTGAACGGGTCTTGTAGTAATCGTCTGTTTGATTGGTCTAGGTTTTGCATTTCGGTTTCCATTGGGTTGCTTTCTTCGTAGGGTAATGCGCGTGGATATACAAACAGTCGCGCTTTTGCTTCGCGACTTTTGTTTTGTACATATACAGAATCCAATTCGTAATACCCGCGCTTTAGGCATTTTATTGGAATCGAACGTCGCACCTGTGTGTATGGTGCTAAAAAAAATCGGCTGGTAAATTCCTGCATACCAGTCGAAAAATATGGCGACTCCGCCAAATGTAATTCATTATACAAATACGCGTCCACATTTACTGCAAAAAGCGGCATGAAATAAGGATTTTGTATTTCCTCCACCAGCATTACCGTTTCGCCCTCAAACACACCCTGCTGGGAAAAATACCGCTGATAAACGATTCGATTTAATCCAGCGCGTCGCAAAACAAAAAACGCCACGGCGATAACCGCAATCACCAAAATACCAATATTCATTAGCTTTGCAAAAACTCTGTAGGTACTGTGGTGCTATCGCAAATAACCGCGACAATTTCCTCTGCCGCAGTTTTTTTCACGCGTTCTGTTCCTCTTAATATGAGCCTATGCGCCATTACTGGAATTGCCGCTTGTTTTACGTCGTCGGGAATAACGTAGTCGCGATTGTTGATTGCCGCAATGGTCTGCGCCGTGCGCATTAGCACAAGCGCGCCACGCGCACTCACACCAAGCAAAACGCCCGTGTGTACGCGGGTTGCTTCCGCAAGGCTTACTATGTAGCCCATCATATCTTGATGAACAAAAATTTCGGGAATTACCGACTGTGCATTTATGATTTCTTCCGCCGACACTACAGGCGAAAGTGAAATGCTTTCCCGCTGATGCGTTTTTAGTATCGCAACGGTATCGTCGTGAGAAGTGTACTGCATAGGAATTTTAAAGGTAAAGCGGTCTAACTGCGCTTCGGGCAACGGAAAAACACCCTGCGTATCAATTGGATTCTGCGTGGCAATTACCATAAACGGTGGCGCAAGCCGATGTGTAACCGTATCTATCGTAACTTGACGTTCTTCCATACACTCAAGCAAACCCGCCTGCGTTTTAGGCGTTGCCCGATTGATTTCATCAGCCAAAACAATATTAGCAAAAATCGGCCCTGCCAGAAATTCAAACTCTGATGTCTTCATATTAAAATAGTTAATCCCAGTAATATCCGACGGCAACATATCAGGCGTAAACTGAATCCGCTTAAACTCACAACCAACTGATGCCGCCAATGATTTCGCAAGTAATGTTTTCCCAGAACCCGGCACGTCTTCCAACAAAACATGTCCACCAGAAAGCAATGCAATCACCGCCAAGCGGATTGCCTCGCCGCGACCTATAACCACCGTTTCCATATTACCAATAATTTTTTCATATACGCTTTTAACCGCTTCCAATTGCATAAACAAAACCTCTTTCCCAAATAATTTATACAATCAATGAGTGAATCTTAGTAATATGATTATATCACGTTTTTGCATATGATAACGCGAAAAATTTTTGCTATTAATACTTTTGAAACTTGCGTTTTTTTCCATGTCGAAGTATATTAATATCGACTGTGCAAATTATAACGGCAGGAAGGAGAAAGATAATGCCGAATAACAAGTTTAATGATTTTGATGATTTCGACGATTTCGATGACTATGAGGGCGATAGTTTCGATAATTTCAAATACGACGACGATGAAAGCTACGAAACAAAATTTGACAATTATGATGAAAACTTTACCCTAACCAGCGGGGACGACGAATCCCCCCTAACATCAAGCGGAGATTTTGAAAGTTCCTCTGCAATGCAGTACGACGACGAAGATTCCTTCGATACTTACAGCGACGAAAAAGAATCCCGCTCAAGCCGCACCAATTCCAGACGGGAAACAATAACCCGCATTGCCGCAGACCAGCAAAGCGGAATCAAACGCAAGCCAGGTGTAACCGCACCCGACCCACGAATAGCCTCCATAAAAGGGGATTATTCTAATGCAAAAAATACCAAAAAATCGCCTGGTAGTGCGTACAGTTTTAGTGGTATGCCCGATAGCTTGCGTCCCAGACCTTCGGGAGCAAATCGCCAGCGACAAAAGTCCAAGTTTGCAATATTTTCTATTGTAGGTTTGATTTTGGGCATTGGCGCATGTCTTGCCGTTCTTCTTTTGGTAATGCCTAACGCGGTGGGAGAAGGTGTATTCGCTTTTGATGTAATTCCGTCACCCACACCAACGCCACATTCTAGTATTGTAACAGCAGGTCGAAATGCAAATTTGCGTCCACAAACGTCGTTAATCACGGCAATAAGCGACAATGGCGTAAACAGAACTCTAACCCTGCTTGACATAAGCAATCGCAGTACGCAGGAATTTGTGCTTTCAGACGAAGCACTTCTAACCGACCGCTGGGGCAACCCTATGAATTTCGCAGGACTTCGCGCAGGCAACATAGTTGACATAGGTTACGACCCACGTTCCATAGAAATTGTCACCCTAAGCACGAATCGTCAATCACGCGAATTAAATTCGCGCACAAATGTTCAAGTAGACGTTGAAAACTGGGAAGTCACCCTAGGCGGCGATGTGTGGAATTTCAACAGCCAAACCCTAGTATTAAATCGCGGCGAAAATTTTTCAGCGGGTTTAATCCGCCCAATCGACTCCATAACCCTAGTTACCCACGGCGATACAGTATGGCTAATGCAAGTTGAAGCCGCACATGGATTCCTGCAAGTAGCCAACACAGATACGGTGACAAACGGCTCTATTATGATAGGAAACGCCCGCCTTTATAGACTGTCACAAGTGAACGAAGACATAGTTCTACCCGAAGGCACACACCGCATAATAGTCGAAGGCGATAATATCGAACCCTTCATCATAGAAGATTTAGTTATCACCCAAGGCGAAATAACGCGAATAAACTTGGGCGACGCAGAACCACGCGCCGCATTCCTGCATATCCAAGTAAACCCAGCAGACGCGCAAGTTTTTGTAAATGGTCAACTTCACGAAGAAGCAGGCCCAGTTGAAGTAGTATTTGGAGAACAATTCGTGCGTGTAGAACGCCACGGCTTTATTCCACAAGAACAACGCTTTGAAATTTCTAACAATGTTCACGTAATTTCCTTCGACCTAGTGGAAATCATTCACGAAAACACATTGGTAATTTTCACCTCACCAACCAATGCCGAAATTTTTATCAATAACGTATTTATTGGGCATTCCACGCTAACGCACCGCGTTTCGGCAGGAACTCTCGACATAGTAGCGCGTTTGCAAGGTTATACAGATTCACGTCTAACAATAACCGTAACAGGCGACGAAACAGAAGACATAATGCGTTCGTTGCTCCTAATGCCAGCAATCAACGACCCAATAGCAAACATGCCCCCCCACATGGTAGACCCAATTCCATCACCAACTCCCACGCCACCACCAGACGAAGAACCAGCACCATTACCAACAATACCGCCGTCACCACCAATCGAAATACCCACGCCACCACCACCCGAACCAGACCCAATCCCAGAACCACCAGACGAGGTTCTCCCCGACCTACCCAACGACCCACCATGGGCGAACCCTCCACCGTGGTAAAGTGGCAACATGGAGTTTAACATTTCCGAGGAGCTAAAAAAGCTCCCAACCCGCCCTGGCGTGTATATAATGAAGGACGAAAGCAACAAAATAATCTATGTAGGCAAAGCGGTGAATTTACACAATCGGGTGCGAAGTTACTTCCAAAAGTCACAGCAGCACCCGAAAACACTTCACCTAGCAAAAAACATCACCCATTTTGAATACGTAGTAACCGACACCGAAAACGAAGCCTTCATTCTTGAGAATAACCTAATCAAGCTACACAACCCAAAATACAACGTCCGTTTAAAAGACGACAAAGCCTATCCCTATATAAAAATCACAAGGGAACGCCTGCCACGAATACAATTCTCCCACAGGCGCGGCAAAGATAAAGCAAAATACTACGGGCCGTTCATATCAAAAACGCATGTTCGCGACCTACTGGATTTAATCCATAGGTTGTGGCCTCTGCGCCGTTGCGCAAAACAATTCCCACGCGACTTTGACAAATCACGCCCATGCCTAAATCATCACATTGGACAATGCAAAGCCCCATGCAACCGCCTACTAGACGAAGAAACCTACAGCACGTACCTTTCCGAAGCGGAGCAATTCATTCAAGGCAAAGACACAAACGTACTAACCCGCCTAACAAATGAAATGACCGCCGCCGCAGAAGCAATGGAATTTGAACGCGCCGCAGAACTACGCGACACAATAGCCGCGCTAAAGTCCATCAACGAAAAGCAAAAGGTGGAAACAGGCTTAGAAGACCGCGATATAATAGCAATGTCACGCCAAAACGACGAAGCCTTAATGCAAATTTTCTTCGTGCGTGGCGGCAAACTATCGGGG
>WQVV01000022.1 GCA_009785665.1 Defluviitaleaceae bacterium | reverse complement strand
TTCCATGCTTTAAATTGTACTTCATCTGGTCTGCCGAATTTAAAATCTCGAAAATATCCTCCGACGATAAATCTAGCATTTTTAGCAAATCTTTTTTCATTTTGGTTAGTCCTCTCTTTTTTATTGCCGAGGAAACTGTTCATGGCTTTGAGATGTTTGCTGTAGATTGCCAATGCAGGTCGTCGGCGAAATGCGGCTTTGCCGCTTATATTATGGCGGTAACGATTTCGCTAAGGTTTTGTATCGTGTAGTGTTGACCCCATTTTCTTTCGTTAGGGCTTTTATTGATAAGTGCGGAAATCATGCCAAAATTATTTGCACCCACAATATCTTTTTCTTCGTCACCCACAAACAAAATCTGAGATGGTGGTACACCAAACGCTTCTGATAACATCTTGAATCCTTGCGGGTTTGGCTTTCTGAAACCAACATCAGTCGAAGTGAATCCTACATCAAAATAATGTTTGACTTCCTCTATATCCTTTAACACGTACTCGTTATCCATTCCATATGCAACGTCACTTAAAAATCCAAGCAAAATGCCTTTTGATGATAATAACTCTAATGTGCTGGTAGTATCGTCAAAGTATGCGACATTTGCTTGAAAAAAGCCGTAAAACGCTTCTTTGGCAATGTGTAGTTTTTCGTGGGTTTGCCCCCATGCATCAAATATTTCCTTGAATATGATGTCTGACGAAACCTCATGTTCCCGATAATTCTCTCTTGTGTTGTATTTTGATAGGATTGCCGCCGCCAAGTCTAATTTGCCTGCGTCTTCACCAATCTGACAATCTTGCATAACTTTCCGTAGAGCATCGGGATAGTGAATTTTCCAACTCAACGGAGATTTATATTTTACCAATGTTTGTCCTATGTCAAATCCTACTGCCCTTATACGCATACAAACTCTCCTAAATGGCATTTTATTTCCGCTAGAATATTGTCATATGAAACAGCGGAAAAATCGCTGGTATCAACGTAAATGAAACGATTTCCAAATCTAAAGTCTTTGTTCTGTTTTGTTACTTCTGTAAATTGTGTTATTGGAATCTCTGTCGGTCTTATGCTGTTATGAGATAAACTATTGAGATTTCTTTCGTGAAAACGCTGGTGCGCAACCTCTACAGGGCAATCCATATGCACGGTAATTGTTTCGTACTGATACTTGGTTATGAGGTTGTGAAATGTATCTTTCATTTGGTCAGAGAAAAAATACTCGGCAATCAGCAGGGTCGATGATGTCATTACTTCTTCAATGCTAAACAAAAAGAAATCATATGCAACCGCGCCAAACAAGTTATTTTGCTCCAGATTGTTGATGTTACGATTTAAAATTTCAAATGTCTTTTTCTTGATATTATCATAGCAGACAAGCGGGGCGCGTAATTCTTTTGATAGCCAAGATGCAAAGGTTGTTTTTCCCGTAGCAGGCATACCAGATACTAGAATCAGTGCGTTTTTCATTGCATCTAGTCCTTTCCCTGCGTTTTGTATTCCTCTAGCTTTGATGTGATATATGCTTCAAAATCGTGGAGGTTTTTGGGAAATATGCGCAACTTTTGCGGCTGGGATTCTGCTCTGCTTGGAGTGGTTGAGCTTGTTAGTTCAATCACTTTTTTGCAATGTAACATAAGTCCTCCATTGGGGTCGTGAGTGATGCCAACTATGTTTTCCCAAAGCACGGCAACTGTTGCTGCGTAAGTTTCTTTGTATGCACCATAAGATGCACCCCAGCGAACTTTTTTATTTGAAATCCCACGGGTAGACCCTTGATAACCCCAACCAGATTCCCATTTCAGCGCAGTGCGAAAAACAAATCCTTCATCATAGACGCGAATGGGCATTTGACTTCTGGATTTTAAAAAGGCTATTGTAAAGATGAAAAGTCCATCTGCAATAAACACCCCTCCCATAGATAGACCAGAGGAGTCACCGTCGGATAACAACGTTGTACATGAAATCACGCCGATTAACAAAAACACAACCATAAACAATATCCTCATATGCATAAAAAAACGGGCGTTGTCGCACTTGCCAGTAACTTGCTCAAATATTTTTTCTGTCTCAACATTCCAGCCTAGGTTGAGAAAGGAGGAATCGCTATTTGTATTCATGCCGCTACACTCGAATACTGTACAACTGCAATCTCTGAAATAGAATCTTTTAACGCGTCAACTATTTGTTCCAGGCGTTCGCCAACAATTAAGTCAAATGTAGTTTCGCCGCATTGAGCGCATTTATAGCAGGGAACCTCCCTAACAATCACAATGCACGAACCCAAATCAGTAACATCAATGGTTAATCCATTTTCTTTTTTCCCCCTACAGAAGAAACAAGTCATATCCAATCAGCCGCCTTTCTTGTTTTATAATCTGCTTCCCAAAGTGCAAGCGTTGGGAAATATGCCGTGATTAACACAAGTTTAGCATCACCTACACCTATCGCAACATGCATCGGCTCGTTATCACGCACATATCCAAGAACTAAAATGCTTGGATTAGGAATATCTTGTAAATCTTGCGCTATTATTTCCCCGCCTTGTATTGCCAGTTTTACATCAGAAAATTTTATTTTTCGCTCTTTCATTCTGATGCGAAAATGTTGCGAATATTCAACAGCATGGTTTTCATACAATGCTTGAATACTTTCTATATCGTACATTTTTATCGTCCTCTGGCTACATAATCACAAAGAAATTCCAAGACCACAAAAATGCGGCGAATAGCACCATAATGGCAATTGCTGAAAAATGAATGACTTTACGTTTGATGCAAATTTTATCCCGCTTCAAGAAGACAAGAGAAGCAACCATTAGAGCGGCAAATAAAACAATCAAAATCCAATTGAGTACAGCGTGGAATGTCACCATAGATGTTTGAACTCCCATAATATCGCTAACTATGCGCACTACCAAAATGAGATTGTTTAGCGAAAACAACGCGCCGCACAATAACAGCCCGTTACTTAAATTCCTAAAAACAGACGGCTCTTCTTTTTTGCGTAAAAGATTTATCAACAATATTATGGGCATTACCAAGAAGAAAATTATACTTATTGCCGCAACAACCACGCCGATAATCAAAACCACCGTGCTTTGTGTCTGTACTGTTGCATCAAAAGGCGCGCTTAATGAAATCCCTACGGGACTACCGTTTTCCATTCTAAATTGAAGTTCATAACCTGTACGCGCTAAAAAACTACCCGACGATATAAGCCTAAAGATATAAGGCTCTACTTGTCTGTATGTTAAAGTCATGCCCATTGCATTTACGTTTATGGTGTTTTCGTCAATGGCTTCTACTGATAACGCGGCCATTGCAAAATTTATGAGTTCTAGTATATTTCCATCATTTCTACGAAGCATCATGTAATTGCCCTCGAAAATTGATGCATGGGGCAAATTGTCTGGCGAATCGGGAATGCTGTCTCGGCTGTTGCCAATCAGCATATCCAATACTTTCTCCATAAAATTTGCGCCACCGTTGGCATTGGTAAGCATCACCACGCCGAATCTTTCTGAGGGCACTATGGCAAAATCCGTATTAAAACCCATCGTGCCGCCACCATGTCCGACGGTTGGATAAATGCCATCATAACTCATAAATCCATGATGCATTCCACGCATTACGGCTGGGTTTGAAAAACTTGGACTAAGCATTAAATCCAAAGTGTCGCGACTGTCAAAAAGAGGACTTGTTTCGCCTTGCGGAGGGGTTAATGCTATCGCAAACCGCGCTAAATCTTCCGCTGTTCCCCTAAGCGAACCTGCTGGATAAATTGGGATATACACCCAAGGCGTTTCAACATATCTGCCCGCGGCGATAGGTAGATGTCCTCTTGCTTTGCTTTCTACAAAGGTATTATCGCTAAGGCTTCTAAACCAATCTGGCTGATTCATGGTGTTTTCCATGCCAATAGGGTCAAGAATATTTGCGTGCTCAAAACTTGTAAAATCCTGCCCGCTTACATAACTTACAATATACGCAAGCAAGGCACTTCCAAAATTTGAATACGAACTTGCCGTGCTAGGCTCAAAAATTTGCGCGGGTTGGCTCATTAGCAAACCCTCGCGTAATGTTATTTCAGTTTCTACGTTTTCCGCGTCAACAAATAAGTAAAAGAGAAACTCCCCAAAACCCGCCGAATGGTTTAATAAATCGCGAACTGTAAAAGGCTTTTCAAAATTAAACGCATGGTATAAATCTTCGGGCAAGTAATTTTGAACACCTGCGTCTAAATCTATCCGCCCTTGCTCAACCAACTGCATCACTGATGTATACACAAACAATTTAGCAATCGAACCATATTCAAATACTGTCGTTGCTGGGTTTATGGGCGTACTACCTCCCATATCCGTGTAACCATATCCACGAGAAAATACAATCTCGCCGTCTTTAACAATGGCAATCGCAAAACCAAGCGTGAACTCATGCATGTAGCTTGCTACTAACTCATCAACCATGCTTTCCACTTGCGACAACGGGATTCCTGTTGGTGTTGTGGCTTCCGAAATATCCGCCGCTTGAATGCTCATGGTTGACATGAAAAAACATAAGGCAAGCACTAAAACCATCAGCATTTTACATTTTTGTTTTCTTGAACTTTTCATGAATTATCGCCCTTTTCTTTTATAGTGTAACCTTCATGCACAAGCACTTGAAGCCCCTTATCAAAATTTTCGGCTTTCAAAAGAATATAGTCGGTGTTGTATGTCGAAACAACAAAGATGCTTATTCCTGCGTCTGCTAGTATATTTGAAATTTTCGCAACTACCCCAATCATTCCGAAATCCAATATCCCCGATATTTTTAATGCTTTCCAACCGCTTTCCACGGCTATGCTGTTTTGGGGAATATAATCGCTAACAATAGAAATTTCATCAGGCGTTTTTGCTACAAACAATAATTCCCTTGAAAAATCTACTTGCTCCATGCTTGCCACCTTGCATATGCTAAAATCACCTTTTATTTTTTGTAATTCCATATTCATCTCCTAGGCAGGCTGCATAGCCGCTTTTCGCCGCGCTATAAAATTATTTTTACAATCTTTTAAACATGAATACTTGCCCATCGTCATTAACACCATTCAACCCTGGTAATAAAGCAACTGGAACAAATTTGCGTTTTATATAAAATATCATAGCGTCATCGTTTGCCGTATAGGTGTCAGTATACAGACACTCACCCCCATTAGCTTTTATCCTTTCGCACATCTCATCAAGCAATATTGTGCCAATACCTTGTCTTTGAAACTTATCAAATAATCCACATGAAATAATATGTGCGTCTTTGCCAGAGAAACGCACACCTTCTAAACCTGTATCATGCTTATACCAGAAGAAGCCTATTGGTTCGTTATCGTCAGTGTAAGCACATAAGGCTACGCTAAAATCTTCAAAAGTTACATGGATTTTTCGTTTTGCCCATTCAACATGTTGGCTGTTTTGCGGATTATACTTGTTGCCATACCATAAGTCGATAATCATTGGAAAAAAGTCATTCACAAACTGATTTTCGTTACACTCCACTATTTTCATTTATTTTCATTGCTCTCATCCTTTATAACAAAGTTAATTTAATTTCTTGCCGCCTAGTTTAACGGCATACTAACACAAACAAACTGACTCTAACGGAATCTAATTTCAACTGCCTGCCATTTTACTTTTCTAACGAATCGTGTAGAAGCCTGTAAAATAGAGGAGTTTCTCCAAACTGCCAAGGCAAGGGACGGCGGTTTTCAAGAAGCCCGAACTCCTTTTTGAAAATCGAGTAAAATCAAGGAGTTATGGGCAGTTATGGAATCGTCGTGACGACGACTTGCCGACTGGCGGTTGTGGAATAATTGCCAGCCGGCATTTCATGTCCTGAACAAGGTAGGTTCTGCAAAGATACTAAAACAAATAAGTAAGAATTACATAATCATGCAAATCTATTCCTACTCCTATCCCTACATGGGTTCGTGCTGGGTCTAGGACAATTGCTCTGTGACCAGGAGAATTTAGCCATCCCCCAACTATCCATCTGGCGAAGCCATTATCCAAATCCATATAAGAGTTAGCACGATTGCGCCACCTAAATTGCGCCCGATGCAATGCAATCCCCCCACCAACATAGGGAGGTGTAGGCTCAACACCCAATGTATCGAACGAAATAAAGCTGCCAAAACGATGCGAGGTATAGCCACTGGCTCTCAAATATTCGACATCATACGATTCCAGATAAGCAGTACGCAAAGCCGCCCTAGAAGCTCTAATGTTGCACCATTCAAGAACACTTTGCCCATAATGAACCCTAGCTTCATTAATGGCATTAAATATAAGCCATTCATATTCCGTTGGGATAAATGTGTTATACCATTCGGCTACTTGCTCTGGGGTAGGTATGCCTTGTCCCGGCAAAATCGTCGGCCTGCCTACTGGTCGGAATCCCGCAGTAACGCGTACAGAAGTAACCGCGACCCTTCGCATACTACCGCACCAGTCTAAATAATACCCGATACTCTCCAACGGAAGGCGCAACGGCACCATAGTTCTACCACCAATAGACTGTGCGGGAACATCTAATGTATGTGCAACCCCATTTGTAAAGAATGTTGACTGTCCAATTGTAATTTTGACTGTATGGTTTTCGCTTGTTAAAACGGCGGTACTTGTTGCGGATTCCCACTCCACCTCAAAGCCCAACATTTCAAAGACACCTCGAACAGGTACAAGTGTTCTGCCGTCAACCACAACAGGCTCTTGGTCTGTAAAAGTTACCCTCTCGCCATTAACAACCACGTCGATTGCTGTATTAGCATACGCCACAGCAGATGAAACAAAGATGACCATTGCCATCATTGCAAGACAAAAAAACATTTTTTTCATTTCTATTAGCTCCTTTATTTTTTGCCGCCCATTTTGGCGGCATAGTAATACAATCTAATTAAGACCAAGTGAAATCAACTGAAACGACTTGACTTTTTCCTTTTCCAGTCAATCTTATATAAACCCGCAAAATAGCGTATTCCACCCAAACTACCAAGGCAATCCTTATCGTTTTTCAAGCCTATAAAAAATCTTCTGCTGTTGAGAGTAGTTTATCGTAGTCAATTTTTGCGAAGTCGGTTGCGTCTGCTCGGATTACTTGCCCTACTTCAATTTCACCCGTTTTGTAGTGCATATGCCAGTTTACGAATGAATTTTTGTCATTTACATTTACGTCCAAGTGTATCCAGTGGCGTTCTCCTGCGTCTTGTCGGTTTTTATATCTTTCGTGAAGAATATCCAAGTCGCCCGTGAAATTGTATGTTAGGCAATCGGCATTGTATTTTTCCAGCAACGCTTGAATTTCCTCACTTTCGGTTTTGCGAAAGTTGGACTCAAGTATGCAGGTTTTGCCCACTTGCAAACAGCATTCCGCAAGATGCAACACCACCTTGAAAGTTGCGGCACTTCCCTTTTTGAATACTTCCTCATACTTTTTCCTATAAAACAGTGCCATATCCGCCTCGCAACAACCCTGCAAGTTTGCACTATTTTCGTAGGGCGGATATGTCACTGTTTTAGCGGAAAAAGTATCATTGCCAACGTCGAAGCCGTCTGCCATTGCTTCCTTTATTGTATCTTTGCAAAAACACGGAATACCAAACTGCTTTGATAATCGCCGCGAAAACGTGGATTTCCCTGTTGCGCCGTGTCCACTTACTAGAATTAATTTTGCATTCATAAGTATTCCCCTCCTAAATTTTATTGTTTTAGAAAGTGCCTAATGTATTCCTCTTCCAAAATCAATCTGTCCAACTCGTTTTGTGAAATAGGGTAATCTTCAAATAAGGAGTAAAAAAATAGTTTGAACTCATCAAACGATTGAAACTCCATGTAAATTTCTCTGTCTTGGATTTTGGTGAAAATAAATGCCATGTCCTCTTGGATTTTATGGTCGAGAACTGCCTGATTTTTTTCATTGTCGTATTTTAAGTCGTAGAGAATACAGCAAATCACTAATTCGATTTCGATGAGTTCGACTAAATCATGTTGGTTTGCAAGCCATTCGGTGAAATTGGAGCGTTTAATGTTGAACGATAACTCTACATCTATCATGTCGTCTGCTGTGAGTACGCCTAAATAAAAAATTGGTCGCATTGCTATACGCAAAATCGAATGAATAATATTCTCGCTAACAGGCCACAGTTGCGATATTATTTCAAGATATTGCCTGGCGGCACTTTCGCAATTATAACTTACCGTTACTGTGTGCATAAAATTGTATAACTCGTCATCTGTCATTTCGCGTGCGGCTTTAAGTTCCTCTTGCCGTTTTTCGCGTGCAGTTTCAAATTCCTCTTGCCGCGTTTTTTTGAATTTCCAAGTGTCATAGCACCATCTCAACAGACGTAACATAACGATTACTCTATATAAAGCGCGCCGACGTGATTCTTTTTTAGGGAGCAGGTCATCGCGCCCGCTCCCCCTGGTAGTGAGATGTCAACTTTTATTTCTCCTGTTGAATCCTTGTAGATTTTTGTTACGTCCGAACCTTCGGGCAAAAGGGTTTTTACTATTGCTACTAACTTTGCGTCCATGTGTTATGTCCCCTTATATATGTTTTCATAGATGATAACGCCCTCTCTTTTTATGCTGTAGCCCACGTCTAAGATGTTTGTGGTGTCTAGCGATTCTTTGCGTAGGCATACTATTCTCACGTCTACGTCACAATATAGGTCTTGAGGTACGTTGGATAGTATGCTTAATCGCTCTTTCATGTTTAACGGGCGCGTGCTTATTAGCGCAAGGTCTACGTCGCTTGTTAGCTTTGCAGTTCCTCGCGCTTCACTGCCAAACAGGACTATTGCATCTACAAAATCTTTGTGTTTTGTGTTTGCGATTATTTGCAATAAATTCTGATGTTTTTGGTCGCACCTCAAAATTTCGCCCCATTCAAAGTTCACTTATTCTTTTCAACCAATCGCATATCCTATTTCCGTCTTTGTAATGTGAAAAAATTTTAAACAGCAGGTCTACGTCTATTTCCGTAGACCATACGTCCATGTCCAAAAACTCCGATTCCTTATAATGTATCTCAATGTTGTAGTTTGCTACTTTGAAAATCCTGTCTTTACCGTGCTTATGCCACGATATATCCAGTTTATCATGTAGCCTGTATTCGTCGCCCTTAAAAAACATGACTACTTCGTTAATATCCTCAGCAAAGTACAATGCCAAGAAGTTTTCGTTTTGTTTGAAGTAGAAACCAACTGTCTTCTTTTGTGGTTTGCAATATCGCACTACTCCTGCGTTTCGGCTAAACTCTGCTATCTCGTGACGCTCCCAATTCTTTAGCAAAATCTTCTTTGCTGTAGCTCGCATCATGGATTAAAGGCTACGAAAAACATTTTCAAGTATAGCAAGCCCTGCATTAATATCGTCCATGTCTATTGTTAGCGGTGGGAGGAATCGCAGAACATCTGCACCTGCGGGAAGCGCGACAAGCCCTGCTTCCAGAAGTTTTGCAACAACTGCGGTGTGGGCAACGCCTTCCAATTTAATGCCAATCATAAGCCCCATACCGCGAATATCCACGACCTGCGGAAGTTCCATAGCGGCAATTTTTTCGCATATATACGCGCCTTTTTCTTTTACGGAAGGCAGGACAGGTTCGAGAACTTCAAGCACTGCCAATGCGGCAGTGCAACATACTAAGTTTCCACCGTAAGTTGTACCGTGGTCGCCTGCGCTTAGAGTGTTTTGGGCTTTTTCGCCCAGCATGAATCCGCCTAGCGGCAATCCCCCCGCAATTCCTTTTGCGAAAGAAACGACATCTGGAGTGACCCCGTAATTTTGAAATGCAAACCATTCGCCCGTGCGCCCTATGCCCGTTTGAATTTCGTCCGTGATTAGCAACCAGTCACGCTGTTTACATAATTCTGCGGCGGCTTGCAGATAACTTCTGTCAAGCGGCATAACACCACCTTCGCCTTGAATCGGTTCTAATAGCAACGCGCAGACATCATTGCCTTGGGCTTCAAGCGCGGAAATGTCATTCGCAGGAACATAACGAAATCCCTCAACAAACGGGTGAAAATGCTTGTGAAATTTCTCCTGCCCAGTAGCAGTTAATGTCGCCATTGTACGCCCATGGAACGAGCCTTCCAGCGTAATAATTGTATGCCGCACCGCACCGTACACACCGTACTTGTCGTTGCTGTATTTGCGTGCCGTTTTAATTACGCCCTCATTAGACTCCGCGCCCGAATTGCAGAAAAATACGCCTTTCATTCCCGAAAGTGTGCAAAGTTTTTCCGCTAACTCCGCGCTTGGCTGGGTGTAATACAAATTAGAAACATGCGACAAAATACCAGCCTGCGAACTCACAGCTTCCACCCATTTAGGGTGCGAATGCCCAATCGCATTCACACCAATTCCAGATGCAAAGTCAATATATTCCTTGCCCTCTGTGTCCCAAAGGCGGCAACCCGCGCCTTTCGCAAAGGCAACGGGATAACGCGGATATGTTGGCAAAATATTTTCATCATGCATAGCCTTGATTTCATTATAGTTTTTCATAGTATGCCCCTCTTTCTAGCCTGTAATCATTGTTCCAATTCCTTGGTCACTTAAAAGTTCCACTAACAAAGAGTGAGGAATGCGCCCATCTAAAATATGCGCACGCGGAACACCTCGCCGCACAGCTTCTACACAGCAGTCAACTTTTGGAATCATTCCGCCTGTTATCACTTCCGATTTTAACAGCTGGGGAATTTCGGAAACTGTTAATGCGGAAATCAACGTGCTTTCGTATGATGGGTCGCGAAGAAGCCCACGAACATCTGTTAGCAAAATCAACTTTTCCGCGCCCACAGCAACGGCAACCTGCGCCGCCGCACTATCTGCATTAATATTATACATTTCGCCAGATTCTTCGCCGCAAGCAATGGAAGAAATCACAGGGGTGTAACCACCATTCAACGCAAGATTTATAGGGTCGGGGTCAACATGCGTAATATCACCAACCAAACCCAAGTCATCTTCACCCTCGTGCTTTTTAGCAACAAGAAGCCGCCCGTCCATTCCCGACAAGCTAATAGCTTTACCGCCCAACTCGCCTAACAACTGCGCCATCTGTTTGCTAACACGCCCAGCCAAAACCATTCGCACAATATCCATAGTTTCATTATCCGTATGGCGAAGCCCATTCACAAACTTAGGCTTCTTACCCATCTTAACCAAGACCTCGTTAATCTCTGGCCCGCCCCCATGAACCACCACCACCCGTATTCCAACCAACGAAAGCAAAACAATATCGCCCATAACCTGCCGACACAATTTATTAGACTGCATAGCCGCGCCGCCATACTTAATAACAATAGTTTTCCCATGGTATCGTTGAATATAGGGCAGTGCTTCCGAAATAACAACCGCTTGTTCCAATTTAGACAAAGAATCCTTAATAGGCATAATAGCCACCTTTCTAATTTAAAACATTAAGACCTTGGGGGAGAACCTTTTCTGAAGAAAAGGTTCTCCCCCAAACCCCCTCTCCAAAAAACTTTTTCATTTGCGCCTAAACATGAGTGGGGTTTTTCGTCGTTAAATTTCCACTCATGCACAGATTTCAAAATTAAAATTTGGGTCAAGCCTTTTTCAAAGGCTTGCAGGGGTTTGGGGACAGCGTCCCCAAGGTTTTTCTTTTATCTTTTAATCTTTTATCTTTTAATCTCTAAGTCCTGTAATCGCCGTTTATTCTTACGTAATCGTAGGTTAGGTCGCAACCGTAGGCCTCTGCTGCTTGGTTGCCGTCGGAGAGATTTATTTCTATTGTTACTTCTTTTTCGCTTAAAATGCCCTTGGCCATTGACTCGTCGAAATCTAGGCCTGTGCTTTGTTTGCATACGTCTAGGTCGCCCATTGCTGAGGAGAAACTTACGTCTACTCGCATTGGGTCGAAGCTTGCGCCGCTGTAACCCATTGCACATAGTACGCGTCCCCAGTTTGCGTCTGCGCCGAACATTGCAGATTTTACTAGGGAAGAGCCTATTATGGACTTGGATAGTTTTGATGCGTCCTCGAAGGTCTTTGCGCCGTTTACTCTGCATATTAGTAGCTTTGTTGCGCCTTCGCCGTCGCGGGCTATTTCTTTTGCTAGTTTTAGATTTATTGCGTTTAGAGCGGTTAGGAAGTTGTTGTAATCTTCATTTTCAGTGTCGATTAGGGGATTGCCCGCCGTGCCAGACGCTAGAATTGCGCACATGTCATTTGTGGAGGTGTCGCCGTCTACGCTTACTTGGTTGTAGGAAATTATGGTGGAAGCCTTTAGGGCTTTTTGAAGCATTTCTGGCGTGATGGCGCAGTCTGTGGCTAGGAAGGATAGCATTGTTGCCATGTTGGGGTGAATCATTCCAGAACCCTTTGCGATTCCGCCTAGGGTGACGGTTTTTCCGCCCAACTCGAATTGCGCCGCCCAGCTTTTTGAGAAAGTGTCGGTTGTCATTATGGCTTCGGCGGCGGGGATATTGTCGCGTGAAAGAGATTTCACAAGTTTGGGCATACCCGCAAGAATTGCGTCAACAGGAAGTTTCACGCCAATAACTCCCGTGGAATTAACAATAATATCGGAAGGATTTATGTCCAATTCCTTTGCGGCGGCGTTTACCATTGTTGTTGCGGCGGCTAATCCGTCTGGGGCGCAAGTGTTTGCGTTGCCCGAATTACAAAGAATCGCCCGCGCCTTGCCTTGGCTTTTAGAAAGATGCTCCATAGTAAGCAATAGCGGTGCGCCTTTGACTTTATTCGTGGTGTAAACGGCGGCGGCAGAACACATTCTATCGGCAACAATTAGCGCGAGGTCGCGTTTATCGCGGTTCTTGCGAATGCCGCAATGAACCCCCGCAACTTTAAACCCTGGTACGGCGGTGATTCCGCCCGAAGACAAACCGCTCCAAGTTTCTACTTCAAAATTACTCATTTTATTCACTCCAGTCCTATGGTTTCGTTCAAACCACAGGCGATATTCATGCACTGTATGGCCGCGCCCGACGCGCCTTTTCCTAGATTATCTAGTCGTGCGGCTAGTAAAATTTGCTCGTCATGCCCAAAAACGAAAATTTGTAATTGATTAGTACCATTGCAAGCGGTTGCGTCCATAAAACCGCCGTCAGTTGCCGCGTCTAGGTCAAAGGGTTTTACTTGAACGAAGTGGCTGTTTTCGTAATGCGCCGCTAGTACTTCCCAAACATTTTTGGCGGTCATTTTTTTCGTAAACTGCGTTGGCCACAACGGAACACTCACAATCATTCCTTGGAACATGTCGCCAACAACTGGGTAGAAAATCGGCGGTGCATCTAGTCCTGTGATTGCTTTCATTTCGGGTTGATGTTTATGCATAAGCCCCAACGCATATGGACGCGGTGAATGGTACTTATCAGCGGGAACGCGATTTTTTTCGTGTGCATCAATTAGCATAATTCCCCCGCCAGAATACCCCGTTAGCGAGGTACAACTAAGCCTTTCAGAAGCAGGAAGCAAACCAGACGAAACAAGCGGATACACTGTAGAAATAAATCCAGCGGCATGACACCCTGGTACAGCAATCCTTTTAGATGCGGCAATGGCGGCGCGGTGATTCGCGGAAAGCTCTGGGAAGCCATAAGCCCAGCCGTTTGCAGTACGATGCGCAGTTGATGCATCAATAATCAAAGTATCGGCAGAGGTCGCGGCGACAGATTCCCGTGCCGCGTCGTCTGGAAGGCATAGGAAGACTATATCGGCGGCTTCCAGTAATGGTTTTTTCGCCGCAAATTCTTCTCGCGCATCAAAATCCACCTCTAACAAGGTGACATCTTTTCTCTCGCGAAGCCGCGATTCTAGCTTTAATCCTGTTGTGCCGTACTGTCCATCAATGAAAACTTTCATATTAAAACTCCTTTAGTGGTTTTGTTTTTGCATAGGAAATTGCAACTGGCTGCGCCGCAGGGCATAAAACGCGCCCCTACTTGGGCGTTTGGGGCGCGGGGGCATGTTAGATAATGTTTACTATAAAAATAACATGTAAAGCTATAATCATGATACCGCAAATGATAATCTTGGCTACTAACCATTCTCGATAATCAACATTAAAAAGGATATACCGTACAACCGTGCGTATGCCAAAAGATAAAACAAAAACAACCGACCAAAATACCACACCCCAATAGGTATCTAGTCTCATCGTCCAAATTTACCAATCATTAATTTTGTTTCTTAATAAAAAACGCTGATGAAGCATTGCAAATGGGGCAATTGGTATAATTTTTGTCCTCTGTAAAATCATGTCCACATTGTAGGCAAGTTATGTCGGGGGCTATGAAATTTATTGCATTATTGGTTTCTAGGGATTCTAATATTATCTTGCATTGGTCTTCATGTTTTTTCTCGATTCTTGCGATTTCCTCGAAAAGGTGTGCTATGTCATCAAAACCTTCTTCTTTTGCGGTTTTTGCGAAGGCTGGGTACATTTCGGCGCGTTCAAAGCGTTCGCCTTCTATTGCGTCGCGCAGATTTTGTTTTGTGTCGGGCAGGAGATTGTCGCGCAGAAGCTTATACCAAACTTTTGCGTGGGTACGTTCGTTGGTTGCGGTGTCTTCAAAAAATTTTGCGATTTCATCATAGCCCTCTTGTTTTGCGGTGTCTGCGAAGTAGCTGTAACGATTTCGCGCTTGAGATTCGCCCGAAAATGCGGCGCGCAGATTGGATTCTGTTTTTGTACCCTTTAGTTTTTCAGACATGCGTATTCTCCTTATTGGTTGACATTTTCTAAGCTTTTGACGATTCTACCATAGCAGGAAAATTTGCGCAAGGGGTTTCGTATAAATATTCATTAAAAATTGCATCAATATTCATTCGTGATGTTGTGCATAATATTAGCTTGAAAATCAGAGCAACCCAAGTTAATATACATGTGTTGGCAACTCTGACCTTTTTGTGAAGAGAGCAGCCAAATAAGGAGGTTTTAAAATGATTGATAATGATAAGCATATTTTGCTTGAAACTGGTGCGTTTATCCACTCGGCTATTCGGGAGGATTTGGAGGGGCGACTTGGGGAACTTAGGACGCGCTTTCCGCCAGAGCCTAGTGGGTGTCTGCATATTGGAAATGCCAAGGGCGTTTACATTAATTTTGAGTTGGCGCGGATTTATGGCGGGAAGTGTAATTTGCGGTTTGATGATACCAACCCTGCGCGGGAAGATGAGGAGTTTGTTACATCTATTCAAGAGGATATTCGGTGGCTTGGGTATGACTGGGAAGATAGGCTATTTTACGCGTCGGATTATTTTGAGAAATTTTATGAGTGTGCAGTGTCGCTGATTGAACAGGGCGTGGCGTTTGTTTGCGACCTTTCTGCTGGGGAGCTACGGGCTAGTTTTGGCGGAGTGGATAAGGCTGGAACGCCTAGCCCTTATCGAGAGCGTTCTATTGGGGAGAATTTAGACCTTTTTGCTCGCATGAGGGCTGGGGAATTTCTTGATGGTGCAAAAACTCTTAGGGCTAAAATTGATATGGCTTCGCCTAATTTGAATATGCGCGACCCTGTTATTTATCGCATTGCGCGGATTCACCATCAGAATACTGGTGATGCGTGGTGCATTTATCCCATGTATGACTTTGCGCACCCGCTGGAAGACGCTATTGAAGGCATTACGCACTCGCTTTGTTCGCTTGAGTTTGAAGACCATCGCCCGCTTTATGATTGGTATATTAATCATTTGGATTTTCCTGTAAAACCGCGCCAGATTGAGTTTGCTAAAATTTCGCTGGAAAATTCGGTTATGGGCAAACGGTTTATTAAAGAATTGGTGGCGAGTGGCAAAATTATTGGCTGGGACGACCCGCGTTTGGTTACGCTTCGTGGAATGCGGCGTAGGGGTTATCCGCCTGCGGCTATTCGGGAATTTTTGGGGGCTACGGGCGTTAGCAAAGCTTTGAGTAAGTATGAGTTTGGCTTCCTTGAGCATTTCGTGCGCGAGCATTTGGCAGGTGTTTCCAAGGTGGTTATGGCAGTGCTTGACCCCATCAAGGTTGTAATTGAGAATTACCCAGAAGGGCAGGTTGAGATGTTGTCATTGCCTTTCCACAACGAAAACACAGAACTTGGTAGCCGTGAAATTCCATTCTGCCGCGAAATTTACATCGAGCGCGAGGATTTCATGGAAGACCCGCCGAAAAAATTTATCCGTTTGGCGGAGGGTAGGGAAGTTCGCTTAAAAGGCGCGTACTTCGTAATGTGTACGGCTGTCATCAAAGATGAAGACGGCAACATAAAAGAAATCCGCTGCACCTACGACCCCGACACAAAAAGCGGTGGCCCAGAGCCAAACCGTAAGGTGAAAGGCACAATCCACTGGGTTTCCGCAAAACATGCCGTGCCAATAAATGCCATGCTATACGACACCCTTGTACTAGACGACCCAACTTCCGAAACAGGAATAACAGAAAACCCCAATTCGCTAATAGAAATGAATGGGGCTTTCGCAGAGCCATATCTAGCCAACGCCAAACCAGAAGACCGCTACCAATTCATGCGCAACGGCTACTTCTGCCTAGACACGCCGCATCACAGCACAAGCAGAGATAAGCTGGTATTTAACCGCACGGTATCGCTAAAGTCTAGTTTTAAAAAATAAGAGGTTTGACGTTAAGGTGATAATGTAGAGAGGCTGTTTGGTTTTCCGAATAGTCTCTTTTTTGTAAGTTAATTAAGCACTTGACAAATTTGCTGAATTTGATAGTCTATAGCAACGAAATTACCAATCTTTAGGTGGTGGATAATGGAAACTGTTATGTTTTTGGAAAAACGCGAACAAATCGTTTTCATTGTTTTTTTATATATGTCTCCTTAATTTATAGGGAGATTTTTTATTGTCTAAGCGATTGTAGGAAACGTGAAAAAAGCGGTTGTGCCGCGAGGAGGGTATATGGACTTACAGGGACGTAATTTAATTGCACCGTTAGACCTTTCGGTTGCAGAGATGGAGTGGCTGTTTGACTTGGCTGGGCGGATTATCGCACGCCCAGAGGATTACGCAGATGTGTGCAAAGGGAAGCTACTTGCAACAGTGTTTTACGAAGCTAGTACGCGAACACGGCTGTCATTTGAAGCGGCAATGTTGCGGCTGGGCGGGCAGGTGATTGGGTTTTCCGAGCCGCAATCTAGTTCCGTTATCAAGGGCGAGAGTATTTCCGACACGATTCGGACTATTGCAAGTTACGCAGACATAGCCGTTATGCGTCACCCCAAGGAGGGCGCGGCATTGGTAGCGGCGCGGCAATCTGGGATTCCGTTAATCAATGCGGGTGATGGAGGGCATTTTCACCCTACGCAAACATTAACCGACCTTCTGACAATTCGGCTGGAGAAGGGCAGTTTTGATGGCATTACAATAGGTGTGTGCGGCGATTTAAAATTTGGGAGAACGGCGCATTCGTTAGTATGTGCATTTTCGCGTTATAGCGGCGTGCGATTCATTATGATTTCGCCAGATGAATTGCGCATTCCCGAATATGTTCGCGACGAAATATCTCACCTCGAGTTTGAAGAAGTTCGCGATTTAACCGACGCGCTTCCACAACTAGATGTTCTGTACATGACTCGCGTTCAGAAGGAAAGATTTTTCAACGAGGAGGATTATATCCGCCTCAAAGACAGCTATATTCTAAACGCCGCAAAATTAAAAAATGCTAAGCCCGACCTAATGATTCTGCACCCCCTACCCCGCGTAAACGAAATCGCCGCCGACGTAGACGACGACCCAAGGGCATTTTATTTTCGCCAAATGAGAAACGGTATGTATATCCGAATGGCCTTACTAATGGCGTTGCTAGGAAAGGGTGTGTAGCATGGTAATAAAAAACATAACCAATGGCGTAGTAATAGACCACATTCGCGCTGGCTTTGGCATGAAGGTGCTGGAATACCTAAACATAGACACAGTACGCGGCTCAATCGCGCTAATCATGAATGTAACAAGCAAGAAACACGGCAAAAAAGACATGATTAAACTAGAAAACGTAGAAAACGTAGACATAGACATTCTAGGTCTAATAGACCACAACGCAACAGTAATCTACATTCACGACGAAAAAATCACCCAAAAAACAAAACTAAAGCACCCCAAAAAAGTAACCAACGTAATAAAATGCAAAAACCCAAGATGCATAACATCTTCCGAAGCCGTGCCAAATGTTTTTTTACTGGTTGACGATTCTGGCAAATACCGATGCGAATACTGTGATAATGTTGTAAAATCTTTTGAAGGATAGCAGCACAACATACAAAAAATGCAATGAATCATAAATGCCCGCAATGCCTTTAGATACTGGCATTGCGGGCATTTTACGCACATCCTTAGAGTATGCTAAACCAGATGAAAAATTTAATATCTGCCTATGGGTAAGTGTTTTATGCGGATACATCCAACTCGGATTGTAACGCCGCGATTTCTTCATGGCTTAACCCCGTGTACTTCATTATGCGGTGTATAGCTTCATGGTCTTGTAACATTCTTTTGGCAATTGAAGTTCTTTCGTTTAGCCGTGCTTCTTCATCAATTAGGCGTACTACTTTAAGCATTTTTAGCCACTCCTTTACCTTTTTGACTTGAGTTTCTTATAGGGGTATAAATCCAATTTTAGATATTGGAAAGAAAGTAAATTTTAATGCGATTCTCTAACAATAGCTTATGCAATAAATTTTCCCCTTTATCTTTATTGTCAAAGGATTTCCCATAAGTAGCTATCAGCTTGTATACGCTATCCGTCGCATTGCGCTTTATTACCGTTTCTTCGGATTCGTCATACACAGTAAAATAGAATTGTAACACTATTGATGGAGGATTCAATTTTTTGTAATCCAGAGATACAAGATTGCCGTTACCGTATAAATTATAAAAATCAAAGATACTGTGAAAATAGGAATAATCCGCTTCGCCTAAAGAATGACCATAGATTTTTATTTTATCCACAATTTTAGGCAGTATGCTTTTCGCAGATTGTTGAAACATTTTTCTATGTGTTTTTGAAAAAATTCGTGCATCAGAAATACTTGCACTTTTTACATCTATTCCGAAAATTATGTTATCCTCATCATATGCCCCATGGACATTTTCAACACTGTTGATTACATTAATATACTTATCGTTCTCGCTAAACTTAAAAGGTTTAGTGTAATTAAAGTTGACGATGGACACTCTCTTATCCTCCTCGTCCAATAGCTTATCCAGCAATTTTGCGGCATTTGGAATATAGTTATCGTTATCTGACACCTGCTTACTTAAAAACTCGGAAAACAAGCGTTCAAACGCAATCAGTTCATCAAGAAACCAATATGGCGTAGTTTCTTGGGGCAAGCTTTTCGACGGATTTTTTGTGTGGGTTGCAATATAATGAGCTACAGCGTTCTCTTCGCGTATTGCATAATCTCCATAGCTCCGTTTCATTTCTTGGGCATCGTCTATCCATTTCCCAAATAAGCTATGTCCCCGTCTCCACGATTTTCTATTTATGGCGTTCTGTAGGCTTTCTTCAATATTTACCCAGTCTTGACCCTCCGGCATATTATTGAGGAAGTGAACTGCCCAAAGATTTTTATTTCTATGTTCACTGGTTTTTAACCAAGAAAAAAAATGTTCATAGTTTGTCTGTAATCCACATTGTAAATCAAAGCCATTGCCAATAATCAGCAATGTTTTATAAAAAAGGTCAATCATTAATCATTCACCTCTGTGTTAAGAAAGTTTAAATCTTATACAGCGATTATAGCATATAATGGATAACTATGTCTTCCTCCACATTGAGCAATCGCCGTGCCTATGGTATAGTTTTGAAGCGTTCAAGACCAAAAAGGAGGCAACAAAATGGAAATTAAAAGAGGAGATGCAAACCGCATAACACGCGAGTATTTCGATTCACTGTTAATTGAAATGCGGCATATAGACGCGGTGCTTCCAAGCACAGAATTTGAGTTGTTTGGCGAAATATTTTCAACGCCAATAATGACGGCGGCATTGTCGCACCTAGACCACTTTGGTTATCACAAAGACGGAATGGTAGAGCTTGCAAAAGGCGCGAAAGCGGCAAACGCGGTAATGTGGGCAGGAATGGGAAGCGAAAACGAACTAGAACGAATACTAGCAACAGGCGCGAAAACAATAAAAATAGTAAAACCAGAAGCAGACAACGATATAATTTTAAAAAAAATAGCCCACGCCGAAAACAAAGGTTGCATAGCAGTAGGGATAGACCTAGACCACGCATTCAACCACAAAGGCGAGTACGACGAAATCGAAAACATGCCAATGCACCCAAAATCCCTTGACGAGGTAAAGAAGTTCGTGGAATCTACGAAATTGCCGTTTATAATCAAGGGCGTTCTAAGCGTAACAGACGCGCTAAAATGTCTTGAAGCGGGCGTGCAATGCATAGTAGTTTCGCATCACCACGGCATTATGGATTACGCCGCGCCACCACTGATGGTGCTACCCAAAATAGTAAAAGCAGTAGGCGGCAAAATGAAAATCTTCGTAGACTGCGGAATAGAAAGCGGTTACGACGCATTCAAGGCGATAGCACTAGGCGCGCAAGCTGTTTCGGCAGGACGAAGCATTTTAGAGCCACTGCGCGAAAAAGGCGGCGAAGGCGTTTGCGAAGCAATAAAAACCCAAACAACCCAACTAGCCGCCGCAATGGCAAGAACAAGCTTCGCAACCATCACAGAAATTGACTCTTCAGTAATATGTAAAGAACCCCGCTATTTTTCTTAGAACCTGCGACCACTTCGGCGTGATTTTATTGACCGCAGGTTCTTAATTACAACACGCTCTAGGGCGTTGCAATTTTGACGGAAACTTCTTATACTAAGTCGCGGCAAAATAAAAATAGCATTTCCGTTTGACATAAACACCGCGAAAATGCTTTGTTGGGGGAAGTTTCTTGCAAAAGTTAAGATTGTGGTTGCGAAATCCGTACACGGTGTTGTATATCGTGTTTTTCTACTTTATCG
>WQVV01000021.1 GCA_009785665.1 Defluviitaleaceae bacterium | reverse complement strand
CTTGTGATGGCACGTTCTTCTTCGCTCTTTTTCATTTATAAAGGACTGATTTCAGATGTGCCGCTGGAGTATACGCTTCTCGTCGGCCTCTGTACAGACGCGCCTCTATTTGACGCTTACGCAATATCTACTATATTTGGCGACCAGAAGCCCTCAAAAAACGAGTCCCTAGTAAATATAAAATACACCACCACACCCACGATAAACACCAAAACAGCCATAATTATGCCGCATCCGAGGTGTAGTTCCAACACTTCTTTCTCCGTGCTGTTCTCTTTAACTACAATTTTTTCATTCTTCATAATTAACCGCCCTAGATTATTTTAGTTTTTTTAGAGTATAGCTATCATTCAATGCGAGCGCAAGTTTTACGAATATACCAAAAGGCTTTTGGATATTCTCCAAAAGCCTTTTGGTTGTACTATATGGGATGACTTTCCGAAATCAAAATTTATCTGCCTTGCCTATTCCACGCAGAGTTTCCTCTGCGTCCGTTTTGGGTCATTTCCCAAGTAACGGATGGGCGTGAAGATTGGCATATGTTACCTGTGAAGTTACGGCCTACTGTTACAGTATTTCCTTCAAAGAGAAACTCGGGTGCAACGCGTACAAATTGGAATACGCGTACATCTGTGTTGCCGATTGGCTGGAACACTACAACAAATGGGCCGACTTGAATTTCGCGGGGTACGTTGAAGAAATTGTTTTGGTGGGTGTAGCGAAGGGAGTAGTTGGCTTGTTCCATGATGGTTGTGGTAGTGGCAACAGGCGGGCCGAAGGTAATTGAACCATTTGACCAATGATACTCGGTGCGGGTAGTAACGGTGGTTGTTGACATGATATACCCTATCGCGCCGAATACAACTGTGTTGGTGTTGCCGGGGCTTTGAATGATATGAGCAGAAAAATCTGCATCAACCAGTTCGCGGGAAACAACGCGGCTTACCTCAACTTGACGGGTATTAACTGTTGGGGCTTCGTTTACTGGTGGAATTACGCGAGTCCCGTCGCTTCCGCCGAATCTTATTTTATTACCCTGTACTCTTATGTCTAAAACATAACCGTTGGGTAAGTCTACTCTGTAATTGAAATTGTTGTTTGCTGTTCTTACTGAAACGCCGTTCACGAATAAAGTTGTTGGGCCGTTGCCTTCAACATGGGCAACAAGGTCGCCAACAGCTATTTGACAAAAGCCGTTATTGCTGTTGCAGTTGGCTTGCCCTTGGCAAGTAACATGATGTGGTAATCCATTCCCTGATGTTAGAATCACAGGGCTTGCAAACGCGGTTGTTGCCATTGCAACAACGAAGATTGCCGCTAGGGCAAACATTCCAAATAGTTTTTTCATTAAAAAAACCTCCCAGTTTATTATGCGTTGTAAGGAACTTACAATCGCTTACTGAAAGAGTCTCCCAAGAAAAGATAAAAGGTGTGCCTCTTTTATTCTAGGGTTGGGGTTCCCTGTTTTCAGCCGCGTTTTGATTTCGGAGACGTGGTTACTCCGTTGAAAAAGTTGAAAGATTGGAAAATCATCCTGCACAGAGGATACTATTTTGTAACCAGAACTGTCAATTGTGTGAAGTTACAAATTTTCCAATCTTTTCAACGAATGAAGTTGGCATTTTATACGGAAGTGCGAAAACATTAACCTCCTCTGTCGCTCAAGTCTGCGTAAAAGCCCGCAGACTTAGCTCGTCGTCGGTAAATGTTTTTGGCATTCCGTATAAACGAATCATAAATTTCAGTGCGTCAACCATATCCGAAACAACGGGCATAATTTCAGCCTTTGGAAGTGTTAATAACTTTTCCAAGTTTTCTTGGAAATTCCGTGGTAATTGCTTACACATTTTGATTGTAAGTTGGTCTAGTTTTTTCTCGCCAGTAACATAGACCCTATTTAGCGCGAAAATTATATCAAAGTAGCTGTTCATGAAGCCCACAATGCGGCGGGTTACTAGAACTATATCGTCGCGCTTTATGGCTTTTTCGATTTGCAACCTAAACGATTGCTGCGAAGTTTCAAGCAACGCCCAGTTTTTTTGTATGATGTTTTGGCGCAAATGTTCGGGGTAGGGCATGGAGAACTCCGAGACTAAATCGCGGTACAGCCCTTGCGGGTCGTGAAGAATTTTGCTTTCCAACACACGAAAACATGTGCAGGTGGTGAATCCTAGCCCTGCCGTTCCGTCTACTAAAATGCTATGCATTTGCTGTCTTGTGCTTGGAATGTCGCAGTAAATCATTTCTATTTTCGCGCCGTCATTTAGTATGCAATTGTCCTCTGTCTCCCAGAATGTGTTGTTCATCTCTATGAAGGAGCAAGTTTCGGAAAGCAACGCCTTGCGCGTCTCTATGGATAGCGGCGCGTTTAGGTATACATATACATCAAAATCCGAATACTCATCATCGTTTCCAACGGCTTTTGAGCCGCCAAGCACTATGCAGTCAATTTGGCTTTGCGCCGAAAACAACTTGATGGTTTTGTTGAACGCATCAGAATACATACGTCCCCCTATTTCAATTCGCCGAAGTAATTCTTTACGTTGTAGTAGGCTATGTCTCCTGCGATTTTGTTTAGACGGTTCATGTCGTGGGGGAACTCGCCATTCTCAACCCATTCGCCTAGTTGTTGCGCTAAGATTCTGCGGAAGTATTCGTGGCGTGGGTAGGATATGAAACTTCTTGAATCGGTTAGCATTCCTATGAAAGCTGACAGCAGACCGTGATTCGCCAAAGCTACTAGATGCTTCTGCATCCCTGTCTTATTGTCATTGAACCACCACGCGCTACCCCATTGCATACGACCGCGGATTCCGCGCCCTGCGAAGTTACCTATCATTGTTGCTAACATATCGTCGGCGGTAGGGTTTAGTGCATATAGTACCGTGCGCGGAAGTGAATCGCGGCTTTCCATGTCGTCAAGGATATGCGCGATTGCTTGCGAGAACGGCGTATCTGACACGCCATCAAAACCCGTATCTGCACCCACTAATTTTAGCATTCTGGAGTTATTGTTGCGTTGCACTGCCATGTGAAGTTGCATCACCCAGTTTTGCTTGTGATACTCGCCGCCTAACCACGATAGTAAGCGGGTTTTGTAGGCATTGATTTCTTTTACGGATAGGGCTTCGCCTTTTAACGCCTTTGCCATTGCGCAGGCAGCATCGTCATCTGTGGCGGTTTGGTCGAACACAGGTGGCTCTAGGCTGTGATCGGAAATTTGACAGCCCATTTTTGTAAAAAATTCTATGCGGCTGACTAATGCTGCTTTTAGACTATCCCAGTCGGTGATTGTAATTGCGGCGGATTCACCTAGACGTTTCATGTACGCGGCGTAGGTTGGTTTTTCTATTTCTAACGCGCCACCAGGTCGGAATGTTGGCATTACTTTGGGTACACCTGCGACGTTATCTTCTTTGATTTTTTTGTGATGCTCCAGATTATCGGCGGGGTCGTCAGTGGTGGCAAGCCATTCTACGCGGGCAGATTTTAACAGGCTGTGTACGTTGAAGTCTTCCTTTTCGATTTTGCTATTACATAGCGCATAGATTTCTGCGGCGTTATCCGAAGTTATTGCGCCCTCAAAACCGAAATATTTTTTCAACTCAAGATGCGCCCAGTGATATATTGGATTTCCAATTGCATCTTGCATCGTGTTACAAAATGCCGCGAATTTCTCATGGTCGGGCGCGTCGCCTGTTATGTGCGATTCAGGTACGCCGTTATGACGCATTAGCCGCCATTTGTAATGGTCGCCACCAAGCCATAATTCCGTTATGCTACGGAATCGGGCGTTCTTTGCAATTGCCGCTGGGTCTAGGTGACAGTGATAGTCAATGATTGGCAAGTCGCGGATATGTTCGTATAATTCCACCGCCGTGTTGTTTCTTAGTAAAAAATGCTCGTCCATAAATGCTTTCATGTTCTCGCTCCCTTAACCTAAATTATGGGTTAAGAATAGCCTACAAGACTGCGATATGTCAAATGAGTTATGGAGAGATTGAAAATCCCACAAACATAATGTCTGTGGGATTGGTTAGCGTTTGAATTTAAAGCGTGTTATCTAGGTGATGCTCGAAATGCCTCACGTACAGAGTTTTGATGGTCGATTTCGTGGGAACGGCTTCCGCTGTGGGTTCGGCTTCCGTAGAAGTGAATGCATATGTGACCACGCATGTTATTACCTGGTATGCTTCCGCCACCATGCGGCATTCCGTTGATTGATGCGGCAAAAGTCCTGTCGTCGATATGAACCAATACGGGTCGGGTATTCCAGCTCCATACACCACCAAATGTTCTGAACATTATGGCGGTGTCGTCTGCGGTTAGGGGACGCACGTCGGCATGATTGCCATTTGAAAAACTGCTTACATAGTAACTTTCACCTGTTCTTACATCTGTAATTCGCACTGCTGTTCCCAGCCTAAATAGCCGCCTTGCGTATGACCATGGTATTAGTTCAACGCCATGTTCGCTGGTGCGGTCTACTCTAAACCCTAGCATTCGCCCTTCGTAGTAGTTCATCAGATTATTGTAGTAATTTATGTCTTCCAGTAGTAGTTGCTGTATATCTAATTCTTCCAGCAACAAATAAACCCGCTCAAGAAGTGCATCTGACGAAAGAGTTTCATCATCTTCGTTTGTTGCAAGAAATCTTACCACTTGTGGTATATCTTCGCCATATTCGTCTACATCAACAATACCGCGAATATTCGCCTGCGAATACTCAAGTTGCCCCAAAAGCGCGGCTAATGGCGGAATAATACTACGCGCTCTAAGATGTTCAATCATTTCAATTCGTTCACTGTCGAACTGATGAACTATATTTTCCAACATGTCAATATGTTCCCAAATATCGTTAAAGTCGTACTGATGCCGCCGCTCTAAGTTTGCCATTTCCTCCCGCGATAACCTTTGTCGTTCGCCCAACTGCTCGTATACGTGCGTCGCCGCATAAACAAGGTCGCTTTGAACAGCCTCTGTATCCGCCCGATACTCTGCGAACGCCTCCATAGTCTCGTCCAAATGAACGCTAAGTTCCTGCGCCGTCTGTATAAAATAATTGCTTCGTATGTAAAAACCCGCAACAAACATACATATTATAGCAAAACCATAAATCAAGCCATGAAATGCCCAACGCGGAAAACGCAAACTAATGGTTCTGCCTGTACTATATGCGGGAACAAGCATCAATGTAAGATACTTCTTCTCCTTATACGGTTTTCTATTGATTAGCTTGCTAACGCTTGTAACAGTAGGTTGCACATTTTTTTTAAGCCGTCTAAACAACATAACATTTCCCCCTTCATATGTTATGATACTTTTTTTTAGCCTAGTTAAATTGTAACACTATGTTCACAAAATTGCAATAACTTTAGATTCTCCCGATGAAAATTGGCGGAAAGCGCACAGTCGCATTTCGCCGACGCAAAACCACGCATACGTCTCGAAGCCATGAACAGTTTCTTAAAATTAAAGACCTTGAAGGCAACACCTCCAAGGTCTTTAATCTGTTGAATATCGCTTAAATCATTAATTTCCCAAAGCAACCACCGCATGGAATGCGTCCTTTGCTTGGCTGTCTACATCAAATAACAACGGCGAACCCCAATCGCGCCAACTGTGTTGGTCGTTTACGCCCCATAGGGTGACACGCTCTATGTGGTCAGAGTATTCCATGTATAGCTTGAATAACTCGACGTACATTTCAGTTAAACGCTTAGACTGTTCGGGGGTTAATGGGGTAGCAGGTTCTTCCGACGAACCGAAAGTGAAATCCATTTCGGTAATAGAAATCTTCGCACCTGTAGCCTTAAATGCCTCTATTGCGGCACGAATCCTCTCAAGGTTAGTAAACCTGTGATTATGATGGCTCTGCATTCCTATTCCTTCAATCAGAAGGCGATTATCATATTCGGGGTGATTACGCCACAATTCATTAACAGCATTAACCATTTGCGGAATCACTTTGCATTTATGGTCAAACTCTTCATTGTAGTCATTGTAATACAAAATAGCCTTAGGGTCATATTTTCGAGTGAAATAATACGCATCAAAAACATAATCCGAACCGCTTTCACCCTTCGACGCATCTGCACCATTAGCGTAAGCAAGATACCAATGCCCAACCGCACGAGGATTATCTGTTTCACGACGCAAATAGTCGCGCCAATCGCCGCTATATTCCGTATCGCCACCGCTATCAATTAACGCCTCGTTGATTACGTCCCATGAATGAATTTTCCCACTGTAACGGCTAACATACGCCTTGATAAACGTCTCCATATTAGTCCTAGCTTCCGCACGAGTAAGTGGCGAACCATCTTCATTCATATTCAACCAAGATGGCGACTGCCCATGCCAAACAAGGGTATGCCCAATCATGGTTATACCGTTCTCCACGGCCCAATCCACAATTTTGTCAACCTTGTCAAATTTGTAAACCCCTGGCGCAGACATTACGTATATCGGCTTCATAGCGTTTTCCGCCGTTACCGCATTATAATGATGCTTATACATCTCAATCAGTTCGGGGTGATTCCAGTCATGCGGCGAAATAATATTGCCCATCATAAAATATTTCTCAAATGTTTTATGCAATGATGGCAGTGTTAAATCCCAAGTTTTTCTCACTTTTATGTCATCCTCTCCAAGAAGCCCTATTTCTTGGCTTCTTATGTAAATAAAGGGGGCGTGGTGGCCACGCCCCTTTGGTTAATTTTTAAAACATTATTGAACAGCAATTGTGATTTCGTGAATCTGCATTACATTTGTGCATGTGGACAAAATCCTAATCCATCTGCGGCTACCCATTGCTGCAACTTGTTCTTCGTCAAGCAGAAGCGACATTTCAAAATATCCATTGTCGTCTGTTTCAACTTCAACAAAGTGAGTGTGAGGGCCATCTGCGCCGCCAATTACGGCTGTTCCGCCACTTGCAATATGCCCGCGAACGGTAAGCAGGTAGGTGTTGTTTTCCAAGTCCCAGTTAAGGGTTGGGGTCTCAATATCCAAAGCGTTCCAGTTTGCTTCGCGGTTGGAATTTTGAATCGCTACACCATAAGGGCCTTCAATGGAAGTCCAAGTAGGATTGCCCGCTTGCCCAATGTTTGGTGATGCAAGAACATTAGCGACACCAACCACGCCGATATTAAGAGACTGAACAAATGGGTCGGAGCTAAGAGAGTAAACAACGCCCTCTGCGCGTGGGAAGTAGTTGGTAACGGAAACATCATAGATATAAATATCCACAGTTTCGGGATATGCTTGAACCCGAATCCTTTGACGACCGCCCATAACTGCAATAGCGTCAGCGTCAATCACGGTTGACAAAGTAAAGCGTCCACCTTGTTCCAACTCAACATAATCGTAAACTGTATAAGGGCCATCAGCACCATTAATGCGCATGGTTGCACCTTCGTCAAGTCTACCAATTACGGTAAGAAGATACTGATTGTTAGCTGGGTCCCAATCGAAAGCAGATGTTTCAATATCTAGGGAATCCCAATGGTTTTGACGTTGTGAAAGTCTAATTGCATTGCCGTTAGGGCCTTCAACAACAGTCCAAGATGGGTTTCCAGCTTGTTGAAGATAATCAGAACCACCAATTACATAGTCCATACCTGTTGTGCCTTGGTCTGCATTCTGGAAGAATGCATCTGTGCTGAAAGAGTAAATCAACCCAGGCGCACGAGGAATAGGCTCAAGTACTACTTCTTCTGGCTCAACCTCAACTTGTGTTAAGTCTGGTGCGTCGCCAGTAGTATCATTATTATCGGGTTCAACAACTACAGGTGGTGCAGGGGTTGGGGTTGCAGCAGGTTCGCCGTTGTCACCACAGGCTACAGCAATCGCTAAAACGAATACTAAAGCTAAAATCAAAACTAAAACTTTGCTACTACGCATTATAAAAATGCTCCTTCCAATTTTTAAGGGTTTTATTTTATTTCTACAAAAGCATCTGGCTTCGAGACGAACACCAAAGCTACAAACAACGAAATACGGTGTTGCCGCAACGCAGTTGCTACATAGCGTTTACGCGGTCAAGGAATGCATTCCACACAAGTTGGGCTTCTTCTACGATAACCGCAGGTTCGTTGCCAGACCATACACGCCATGCAAAGTTTTCGCCAAGTATTTCACCAAGACCAGGCATCATGCTATGCGCGGGCATACTTTGAAGTGATGGGTTGCGTGTGAAGTACATCATTGTTTCTTCAACTGAACGTGGGTCGCTATGGTTTACGAGGTTTTCAAAAATCCAATCGTATGGGTCATCGTCTTCAAGAGGACGAATCCAACGTTGCATAGCAAACATAATGTTAGAAACTTCGTCGGGGTTGTAGAAATGCGGAATCGCATTAACATTGTGGTTTACCCATGAATGATGATAATCCATTCTTGGGCCGCGTGGGAACGCTACAAATCCCCAGTCATCAACAAGGCTGGGGTTGACGCGTGCGCCAGCAACATAGTTACCGCCACTCATCATAGCACCTTGACCATCGTTGAACATTTGACGATAAACATTCCATTCGCCGCCAACATCGGCTTCATGCATTGTAAGCATTTCATCACGAAGGCTTACAACCCATTGGATTGTCTCAAGAAACTCAATTGTGTTGGTGTTGTTCACAAAATTGCCTGTTACAGGGTCAACTGTTGCATAAGATGCTCCGTTAGAAGCAAGCGCACGCATCAAGAAATCACTGTTGAATGTGGTGATTGGCCATACTTCAGCAGCACCTTCACCGCGGTCAACTGAAAGCCGACGAGCCAAATCGGTGAATGTATCCCATGTCCAGTTGTTTTCTGCTTGAAGTTGGAATGGTAAGTCTCTTTCGATACCAGCTTCTTCAAACAAACGCATGTTGAAATAAATACCACCAGCCATACCAACTTCGTGTGCAAAACCATGAGGTGAGCCATCACGCGTGGTTAGGTCTAAGATACTTGTAATCCACTCGATTCCAAAATCGTCCTCAAAATTTTCGCGTGGAATGGGAGCAAAAAGGTTTTGTGAATGGTGAGTTGCAAACCATGTTCCTTCCATTACCCAAATTTGGAAATCGCGATTTCCTGCAAGTAGTTCTTGAGAAATATTATCACGAACGTCGTGCCAGCTACCATAACGCACATAGCGCATCGTGAAATTGTATCTGTCTTCCATTGCGGCTCTGTCTGCCCAACGGGCTACCATGGCCGCAGATTGTGGGTCGGCTGTAGCTGTATCTTCTTCAACCCACCATGTAGCAATGTTGATTTCCATACCACCTAGGTCGCGCTCGGGTGGTATAGTAGTGTCAATTTGACCAACAGGTGTTGGGGCTGGCTGTGCTGGCTCACCATTGTCACCACATGCTACCAAAGCAAATACTGTACCCAACATAAGTGCCGAAAGCATAAGCTTCCAATGTTTTTTCATTTTTTTTCTCCTCTCATTTATGCATTTTCGCATTTTTGCTAAAAATACATTTTTGTTCGATACCTCCGGGTATCTATTTTATTATAAAGCCAGTAAACCCAGCGTTATAATTCGGACTACATCTTAATACCGCTTTGCCCAATACTTTCAACAAAGAATCTTTGGGCAACAAGGTAAATCAGAATAATCGGAGCGATTCCTATAAGCACACCCGTTGAAATCATAGCTTCAACAAGTGCAACTGGCGGAGAAACACCGTGTCCACTTCCTACAGCAGCAATAACCATTCTGATGTAGTAACTGTTGAATACATCACCAAGGGAACTCATTTCCACTGCCATAATACCGTAATCACTCAAAAACATATTTGTATAGAAACCATCTGTCCACTGCCACACAAAAGCAAATAGGAAACAGGAAACTAGCATCGGCACAGCATCGGGAAGCATTATTTGTACAAATGTCCTCAACTTGCCGCAACCATCTACCCTCGCGGATTCTTCAAGTTCCTTGGGCATATTACGGAAATACTGCCGCAACATGAAAATATACAATCCATTCCTAAGCCCCATAGCCGTGGCAGACAGCAATGCATACCCACCAAGCTGACCAGTAAGTTGAAGCGGCTGCCCAAAAATCAGCGTAATCAATCCAAACAAGTCAAAGAAATGGAAATTCAAAAACATCGGAGCGCGTATAATTTGTGGCGGTATAATAACCGTAAGAATAACGCAAGCAAACCAAAAGCGTTTTAACGGAAACTCAAATCTTGCAAACCCGTATGCAACAAGGGTACATGCAACAATTTGCAAAGCCGCCACCAAAAACGTAATCAAAACGCTACTAAACAAAGTAGACCAATAATTCATAAGACTCATAGCTGTACGATAATTTGCAAAAGTAGGCGTGCGCGGAATAGCGATAACCGTAGGGTCAAATAAATCCTCACGCGACATTATGCTGTTAGAAAACTGGTGGAGCAAAGGTTGTAGAATCAAGAAACACAATCCAAATAGCAGAATCACTATAAAAATCCCACTTAACACTCTGGATGCGTCCTTCTTAATCAAATAATTATCAGTTGCACGGTTACGCGCCAAATATCGCCCTATCACACCAGGCTTTTTTTCTTGCTTTGCTACGCCTACATTAGTCATAATAATACACCAACCTTGAAATTATAAATCCGATTATGCCCAAAATTGCGGCAATCACAGCAAAGTAGACCATAGCCATTGCAGAACCCTGCCCAAACTCGTTAAACGAACTTATTGAAGTTGTTACCATTTCAATAACTTCGCCGTCCGTTCTCACCATGAAGTCGATTACTGAGTAAACAACAACAACAAGAATCATAGGAGAAATCATGGGGAATGTGATTTTCCAGAAATTTTCCCAACCAGTCGCGCCCTCTATACTTGCGGCCTCATAAATGCTTGGGTTAATCGTCTGTAAGCCAGCAAGGAAAATCAGAATTTGAATCCCACTTGCCATAGCAATTGCATAAATTTGATTGATAATATCAAGTACATACTGAATGAAATCGCCAATTGGCGCATCACCAGATACATTCACAAACATATCCTCAATTACGCCAGTAACATTAGCGCGCAACGCATTTTGTTCTTGAATTTCTGTGGCAACCATGTTAAGCAACGAGTTGTTCGTTTCAATTCCAACAAGCACACCACTAGCCAAAATAACTGGAAGGAAAAACACCGCTCTAACAACTCCGCGCCCAAGAAACTTACGGTTAAGCAACACAGCCACAAACAGGCTGAAAACCAACACCGCAGGCACTAGAAACAACATACCCATAATTTCCTCGGTCATAGCCCATCTAAAGTCTGGGTCTACGTTCAAAATCCAGTCCAAATTTTCTAGCCCAGTCCATTCCCAGCCAAATGTGTGATACGCGGGCTCTAGCCACACATTTGAAAACACCATACGAACGGTCTGATAAAGCGGATAAGCCATAAACGCTATAAACCCAATTATAAAGGGTGCGATAAACAAATACCCCGAAATAGCGTTCTTTGATGCCATAGTCATCCCGCGTTTGGCGGGCTTTGACTTTGATTTAACCAATTTTGAACCCTCCCTTATCTAACCACAACGTAGGGCGTTGCAGGCCTTGCGGGAACAAAAACTCCCGTTGGTGCTGTGAAATCTGTCATAGTTGTATTAACATAAATCCTTGTGCCATCCTCATAAACCGTTACAGTCACACCATCACGACGCAAAATCTGATGGTCAACGATTAGTTGATTGTACAAATGTCCAAAATTGTCTACATAACTTGAATGCATTTCGTTAGCAATTTCAGCCCAACGTCCAAACTCATTTGCGAAATATCTACGATAACGCGTAACCTGCAAGTCAGCAGTAGGAATATACATGAAGCTAAAGAACAACGATGCTCCAGATTCAACGCTTTTCAAGAAGTGATATGAATGGTCTTCTGCCAAATTCACTGGGCGACCAGCGAAAGGCACTAAACCATGCAACGCAATCTGATAAAACGGAACCGAGATACAAGTAATTCCAAAACCTTGGTCTGTCAACGGCATGTTTGTGATTACATCAGCGAACGGCGCACCATAGGAAAATCCATAATTCAACCATACGTTAGTGTCATTCTCGCGCAATCCCGCAAGAAAATCCACACGCATATTCATAGAAGCTTCACGAGTAACATGTCTGTCTTCGTTAAAGTCACCTGCAAGCGCGCTTGCCATACAGCGAAAAGCCATATTATTAACTCCGCGACTGGCGGCTTCACCTACAAAATTTGATGCAGTCTGAATTGTAAACTCGGGGCGTGCAAGAATCATCGTATCTGCCAAAGTCGCACCCGTTCCCAATTGACCAAAGTATGTGGAGCTGAACCCAGAATGCTCCACGCGTTCACGATTAGCTTGACGAGCGGCATCACGCATTGGACTAAACCCATCAAAGGCTTCTGTACCTCTCATGCGCAAAAAGTCACCCTCAAGATAGAAAGTATACCCCAATCTATTAGCGGTGTTTACCATATCATCAAACCCGCGTCGGCCTCCAAGTTGCGAAATTAAACTCAAACTGGTTGGTACAATATGGTCTATAGAATCATTATGCGCACCACGCATTTTTACATGCACGTTTTCCCATCCAAAATCATATAAAGTTTGCATCATGTCTGCCGCTTGTGCGTAAGTCGTAAGCGGATACGGACGGTCTACAGGGAAACCAAGAATGTGTTGTGGTGTAAGTGCCGCACCAAGAATTTCAACCATTGCATGAATCGGCTCATCAACACGATTATTTAACCATGGGTAGCGTACCTGTAAAAAATCACGATATGCGTGTGCCATACCCACATATCCATCACCTTCTGCCACAACATAACGAATTACAATATCCTCTTGCGCAAGCTCCCATTCATGCATAAGCAACGACTCATTTGTGCGACCCGCAACGTCCAACGGAGTAGCATGAATCAAGCGGAACAGCGGGTGAACCCGACTATAAGGCGAACGGATTCCCGCAACCTCTGCGCGAACAATTGAGTATGACGCGCCTTCTTCAATGATGGCGGCAATTGTTGAACCATTCCTGTAAGCACCAAAAACAGGATAAGCAGCACGATTATCATGAATCAAATGGTCACGAATAATAGCTTCGTCCCAGCCAAATACTCTGCTAGAAAATGGTGCTTGATTGTACCTAGCACTATCAAAAAACATTATTGCACCTGAACCATCTGGCACAAACAAATACCCTTCGTCCTCGGCGCGTCCTACAACAAAATACGGCATAATCGTAATTTGTGTGGGTTTGAATTGTGGTATATATGTCATTTCGGTTAGCGGAACAGTTAAAATCATACTATTTTGGTCGAGTTCAAAACGCATGATTACGTTAAACGCGGCTTGCTCTAATGCTCTTTGAACATTGAAATACGCCATATCTGCAACCCAGTCTTCATATGTGTAACCAGCGTCACGTAAGCTATTTTGAATGCGGTCTAACATGAAATCCTGCACATTATCATTAAGCACATAAATTGTATGACCATCAGCCATAGTTGGGAATCTGTCAGTCCAATCAGAAGCCGTCTCGCCAGAACGAAGGCTATTCAAATTAACAGCACGATACGCATTACGTATTTGCAGTTGTTCTGGACGCGTCATATCTTCCATAAGAGGGTGCAATCTTTCTTGATAGATTGCATCGGGAACTTGAAACGTCTCTTGAATATCACCAACCGTAAAGCGAAGTTCAAGCATATTGTTAATTATTTCATGCTCAAATCTTCCTGTTTGCACAGAAAAGCGATATGTGTCAAACGGCTGACCTACGCCATGTCTGTTTTCAAAATCAAGAATAAACAAGCTTTGTTTGTTAAACCGTTCAATCGCAGCAGATTGGGTGCATGTTGCCGCCCCCTCTGGAGTAGAACGCCAATAATCTCCTGTTGCACGGTCTGTTAAAACAATTTCGGCGGTTTCTGTCAAAAATTCTAACCGTAGAAATTCGTTTTGAATGTACACAACTGGCGGAACATTAGCTTGCCCACCAAAAATTCTTACTTCGCCGCCATATCTTTCTCGCATGGCACAGCCGCCAAGCAGAAACATCATTACAAGAACTGCCGCAAGTGGCAAAAACCGTTTCATCACATTCACCTCTTTTTTTATAATCGTCAACCTCGCCGCATTCGTAGATATGCTTCTTGCCCAATTGAGTAGAAATACGCAACTCCATCACTTACAACCGCAAAAAACATGAGGAAAATGAAAACCATAATCGCGATTGCTACAAGGCTGAGAACACTCGTTAGAACTGCTTTAGCGAAACTGTAATCGTGAATTTGCTTCATAGCACAAAGAACCAACAGCAAAAACCAGAACCAACCAATAGACGTAAACATCCAGTAAATCGCGCCTTCGTCAAAGGTGATAACGTGGCTAACTGGGATAAGCACGGCGTTGATAATCACTTGTGGTGCCATTGCATATGCGTAACCCATGTAAATGTCTGTAACGCGCCCTTTGCCATCAAACAAAGTGGTTAAACACCAGTTTGCGACTGAAAACAAAATGATTGGCATAACCATTTGCATAACAACCATACCAGCACTAAATGTTTCCATATCTACATTGATAAACTGGAAATTTGTAAGCACCAGTCGCATTATTTCAACGGCTACAGCAACAACTACAATTGTATGCGCCGCCGCAAGACTGCCGCGTTTTTCATGAATCAAATCCCAAAACCCGTCAAGGGGTCTGCGGCAAGTGTATAGGCAGAATTTCAAAGAATCGAAATAATGCACCCAGTCAATATTTGCCACACGTTGTTTTATAGCGGTCATGCCTCCCGTATCTCCCTTCGCACTTTGAGTACCCGTTTAACAACAGGCGGAACAACCATCAAAACACCAACACCAACAGCGAATATCCAAAAATAATTTTCCATCCATACTCTGCGATAAAACCCAAAAGCACGACCATATCCAACTGCGTTATTCTGCAATCTGAAATAATGCATTGCCTCGCGATAATAACCTTGACGCAAAAGTGCACGCGCAAGTCCAATATACGCTAACCCGAAGTTTCCGTTTTTGCGCAAAACTTCATTCCACAAAACATAGCTTTCCTCATACAAACCACGTTGATACATGTATAATGCATCGTTGATTAACATGCCGTATTCAGTAAGGTCAAACCTTGTGAGTGCTGCATTCATACCACCATCCAACGCGAACAAGGTAAAACCCATGCTATCAATCGCAGTGGGTTGCGTAAAGAAACCTTCACGATTTCCATGTCCGCCCCATGCGTAAAGCAACTCACCTTGCGAATCGTAAGCAAAAAGCCGTCCACGGGTGCGGTCGAAAACTACAAATACATTGTTCGGCAATGCGGTAGCATCTATCAACTCACTAGCACCAGAAACTCCACTAGCACCACCCATACCCCACCATATATCGCCAATCGGGTATGTCCAGCCATTTCTTATCATTATATCGTCACCCATTGCGTTAAGTCTGCGCACTGGTTCAACATCAACGCTTGTTGTTGTTACGAAAATGAAACCCTCGTGGTCGATTGTTACGTTGTTGTACTCAACAGGAACATTTAAGAGCATACGTTCTCTTTGTTCCTGCGTTGCAATAGTTCGCCGAAACAGGTCAATTGGTGAAACTGTTACAGGAGGCGCACCCATATACCCCGCGAAAACGCCATAACGGTCAAATTCCATAAGTCCACGGTTTACGTGCCTTACTTGTGCAAAAAGTCGTCCAGAAAAGTCTACAGCAACCTTGTTTGGAAGAAAGTCTATATGGTCTTCAAGAAGGCTTGTTCCTGTACCTGCAACCATTGTGAGTTCTGCCGAATTTGGGCATCGTCCATAAATACCTGGATGCAGTATTTCTTTGATTACATTCCAGTTTTCGTCCATATGCAAAATACGATGATTGTAGGTATCGGCAAGCCAAATTTGACCTCTGTTTGCCGCCCAATCAGATACGTAAATTCCATGTGGATTGTTAAATGTCGTTTGTACGCCATTGTGCATTGCGTGTGTGATAATATCTACAACTTCAAAGGTGGTGTCCTCAAAAAATTCGAGAATGACGATACGATGGTTCAAGGAATCCACTACATACAGCAAATCTCCGTGTACCTGCAAATCCTGTGGTCTGTTGAAATGACCAATGGGCTCGCCATTAAATTCCAAGTGTTGCCCAAGGATATACGCACTAACGCGGTAAGCATCAGGCGAAGGAATTGGAACGCCCCATTCATTGTAGGTATAAGTGTAATTTGACGGCCCAATTGCCGAGGTTGAAAGCGGGAAAGAACCCACTAAGAAAACAGCAATTAAGAGACTGCAAATAAATTTTTTCATAAAGTCGTCACTCCTTAATGCCTGAATTTGCCATGGTTTTTAAGATATTACTTTGTGCGACTATAAACAACAAGATGGGAACTATTATCATAATCAAAGTAGCAGCAGCACCAGTTCCTGCCCTTGCGATATTCGGAACATGTGGGCTACCCATAATCTGCCCAAGTGCAAATGGTAGGGTTTTTAATTGCTCGGTGTAAATTAGATTTGCTTGTGGGTTGTTCCACAATGCCTGTACAGAGAAAATCATTGCAGTAAGCATTGCGGGTTTTACCAGCGGCATTATTATGCGTGAGTAAATTGTCCATTCGCTTGCGCCGTCAATTTTTGCGGATTCAACAAGGGACATTGGCACTGTGTCTATGAACTGTTTTAGCAAGAAGAAACCCAGCGGCATTGCAAATGCAGGAATAATAATTGCCCAGTAAGTATCAATCCAACCAAGCGAGGCAATAATTAAGAAGTTAGGAATTGCGGTTACAAAGCCCGAAAACATAAGCGTTGTAATAACCAAGCCGAAGAAAAACTTACTACCTGGGAAATTGTATTTGCTGATTGCATACGCACCCATAGAGGCAACCATTAGATGCCCAACCGTGCCTACAGCAGTGATAAACACTGTGTTAAAAATGTAACGAGAGAATGTCACCCATGAGCGGGACATGAGAATAAACAAGTCTTGGAAATTCCCCATGGTAGGGTTAATTACGAAAAGACGAGGAGGCCATATAAAAAGCTCATTTAATGGCTTAAAGGCGTTGTTTATAGCAAAGACAAGGGGAAACGCGAAGAACGCCCCAAAAATAATAAGCAAAAACCAAATGAAAATATCCCCACCAATGGAACGATTGGGCTTACGCACAGCCCGCGAAATTCTAGCCCTTCTTTTGACTGCGGTTCTGTTACCCTGTCTAATGGCTTTAACCATAAAATGCCTCCTAAATCTTCTTGAAAATTTTCTTTGCAATTGTCACTGTTATAAAAGCGAGTAACGATGCTATCAAAGATACTGTGGCAATGAACAACAAATACCCTTGCCACTCAAATTTGATTGTGCCGTAATCTACTAGATGATTAACTACTACATAGTCATTGTACATGATTATTGCCCAATTTTGCTGATGAATTTACCAACAAGAATTTTCGCGTAAATCATGGCAAGGAATAGAATTGTAGCAATCGCAGACGCATAACCCATTTCAAAGCGAATCGCGCCATAGTCAATCAAGTGGTTTACGACTGTGTGAACGGCGTAGTCTGTTGAGGGGAAGCCTGCTAGGTCTTGCGTTACTTGACCTACCGCAAAGCTTGCCGTAATAGCCATAACCGCACCAAACATAAGCATACCTTGCATGTTTGGAAGGGTGATAAACCAAAGTTCTTGCCAACGATTTTTTACGCCGTCAACTAAACCTGCTTCGTAAAGTGCTTCATCAATGGTGGAAAGACCTGCAATGAAAGCAAGGAAACCCGCGCCAAGGCTCATCCATAGAACCACGATTATAATAACGGGCATCATATACGCTGGATTTACAAGCCATAAAACAGGCTCTTGGATAATACCAAGGCGCAACAGATTCGCGTTAAGGTATCCGAAAGCGTCACCTGTGAAAATAAAGCCCCACACCATAAACGCCGCACCTGTAATCGTAGGAGCATAAAATACTAAAGTTACAAAAGCGCGCACAAATCGAGGAAGTTCATTTATAAACCATGCAAACAGGAATGCAGACATATAACCTATCGGCCCTGTAATTACGGCTAAAATCATGGTGTTTCGTAGCGCAATCAAGAAAACATCGTCGGCTAGAAATAGATTCAAATAATTCTGAAACCCGACAAATCGCGGCAGTTCTAACACGTTGAAATATGTGAAGCTCAGAATTATTGATATTACAACAGGCGCAAGCACAAACGCTGTAAACACGATTGCGAATGGTGCAAGGAAAAGATAAAGCGTTCTGTGTTTTTTGATTTCCGCCCATGTGTGCGCACGCATTGCGCGCTTTCTGGCGCGATAGCGTTCATAATTTGTGCCTTCTTTTGCGGGTGCTGATATAGCTGCCATTTGAAACCTCCTAGTTTAGTGCATATTTCGTGTGCACAATCGCCTAAGCGATTGATTCTGCTATTCCAGTCCGAACTCGCGGCGTTTATTCACAAGTTCGCGATTAATTACAATATTGAAGTCCAGCAAAGTTTCGCGTGTATCAAGATTTTCGTTGATTACGCGGCGTATTGCGTTTACCAAGTGACGCGATACATAGTAGCCACCAGGCACTTCGGGTGTACCCAAAATCCAATTGCGTTGGTTGTTTAGAACTTCCAATTGGTCAACGCTCCATGGTAGACTTTGGAATGCTTCGACGTTTGCGGTTGGGAAACGTGCCGCCGCACCCATTACTGATTCCAGTTCGCGTCCGAAACGTAATTGAGTTTCAGTGTCCGTCCACCATTTTAAGAACTCCCATGCTTCTTCTTGCATTTCACTTGCTTCGATTATCATTGCCGCCGAACCCCAACCAGATACAGTATGATGCACTTGGTAGTAGCCGCGCCCCGCGAAGTACACAGGCTCGCCATGGTCGTGACCTGGCATTAGCGCGAAGTTCCATAATCCATAAATTTCGGGGGCGAATACACTAAGCATGTTAAACATAGTGAAGTCTGCGAAAACAATAGGCATTTCACCACTGCGGAAACGGTTTTCCGCATTAAAGAATGCAGGAGAACCAAAGTGAGTAAAGAATCTTGTGAATGCCTCGAATGCTAGAACAGCTTCTTCATCATCCAAAATTGCACGGGAAAGGTCGTCATTATAGATGAAGCCGCCGCGTTGGTACAACTGCGCAAGGAAGCCCGAAATATCTGGATTCATTGGGTTTCCGATTGGGGGAACACCAATCGCCATATTATTACGTTGAAGCAACGGCATCATGGCAAGAATGTCATCCCATGTTTCGGGAACTTCTAGCCCCAAGTCGTCCAAAATATCGTGACGATAGAACATCACGCTAAAATTTTGCGTTTCGGGTACAGCATAAAAACCTACAGAAGCATTAGGGTCGGTAGCATCACCACGAATGAAGCGAACAGGTACCCACGCGCTTTCATGGAAACGACCGTAAACTTCGTCAAAACCATCAAATTGCGATAAATCAATAGCGGCATTTCGGAAAGCGTAGTTTGCGGGGTCGTTTAATGGCATACTTAAAACAACGTCTGGCCCTATTCCCGCAACAACGGCAGGAAGTACAGCTTGGTGTGCAACCAAACGTAGGTTTACGCCAATGCCAGCATCTGGTGTGAATGTATCATCAATCATGGATTTCATAACTTGGGCTTGGTCGCGTCCAGTAGGAATCCATACTTCTATTACTCTGCCGTCTTCGTGAACTTCACCAATACTATCAAAGTCATGGGTAAAGCTTGCCGCGAAAGCGCGAAGTTCATGAGATGCGCGTGTGAAGAAAGTTTCGCGAACCACTGGCAACTCTGCCGCTGTACCACTTACAATAAAGAAGTCTATGTCGAGCTGACCTTCGGTAAGAGCCATTGAGGAATCCGCAAACGCAGAAACATTTTGACGGAAATTCCCCAATTGAACGGGTATGCGGTCTGGGCGTTCGTAAAACAAATCTAGTTGGGTTATAATTGTTGAAATGATTGCGGTATGCTCGTTACGTTCACCAAGAAACGCTTCCATATCATGCAACAGACCGTACAGAACACCAATTTCTTTATCAATCATGCCTTGCCGTACCAATACTGTTGCACGTGTTCCATTGGCATTTAATACAGGTACACCTTGCGCATCGTATTCATACTCGAAAACTCCGCGTACTACATGTGGAAGATTATGATGAATACGATAGTCGCGAAGGGGGTCTGGGTTTGGCCCTGTAAGAACTAGTATTTCACGATAAATTGCATTTAGGCGATGAATACTTGCAAGTATTGAGTCAATAAGTTCGCCAAGTTCGCCTAATGTAACATACATACGAACCGTGTTTACACCTGCATTCATGGGGAAAAGTAAGTCGTTTCCATATTCATCTTGAAGGGTTATTAGTTCCCAGCTATTGTTGAAATGGAATGGAACAGCCTCGACTTCCTCAAAAGGCACAACGCCATTTATGGAAATTTGACGACTCGAAACAAAACCTCTATTGTAATTCTGGCGGGCAGAAATAGAGAGACGATAAAGCCCATCTTCGGGGACTTCAACTTCCCATTCAATCCACTGCCCAGGCATACGCCATGGGATTCCGCCAATCATATTTAATGTAATAACTGCAACACTTGGGGGGTAGGTTACTCCACTTGAGCTATCGAAAATTGGGAACAAACTTGGTGAAGAACGAACGGTTGACCATTGACCTTGAGTAGTTACAGAAAAATCGCTGTTGTTCACAGGAATGGTGTTGGTTGCCATAAACTCCGCAAAAGATGGCGGGCTGGCAATAGGCACAACTGTCAAACTACGCATAACCAAAGGCTCATTTACACCTCTTAAAGCGATTGTATTTTCGCCAGCTTCAAAGAAGAACTGGTATGGTGCTGTAAAGAAACCTAAGCGGTCATTAAAATACGTCCTTTCCCAGCGTGGAAGTTCCATTTGGGGAGGACGTATCATGTTCCCCCTACTGTCTTGACGAATGTAACTTGCAGGACGTGTTGATGTCGCTGGAACGAATTGCAACCAACCTGTCGGACTGTCGGGAGTTAATGCGGTAGAACCCCACACGCGGGTAAGCGTAATAAGCTCCGCACCTCTGAAAGGAACTTCGCCGTTAATTTGCAATTCGCGGGAAATATCAATACCACGCGCAGGCACGGGGAAATATTCGATTTCGATATTGTACAAACCAGCAGTAGGAACATTTATGGTAAATTGCACATAAGATACTTCCTCTGTGCGCAAAACCCTGTAACCTTCAAAGTTTGCAATAACTTCATACCCCTCGCCAGATGCGGGATTAAAAATATCAACATCAATGCTGACATTACCACTTTGCGTACCTGCATTAGAATGATAATGCAAAAACGCCGCATAACTACCCTCTGGAAGAACTACGGGAATAGCATCTGCCGTTGCAATATCAATCTCACGGAAACGAAGTGGAG
>WQVV01000020.1 GCA_009785665.1 Defluviitaleaceae bacterium | reverse complement strand
ACACATGGCGGATTTTATTGTTGGCAGCTCAAACCTTGATTTTATGCGGGTTTATCCTTGTTGCCCTTTGTAACGAATCGCGAAGAAAAGGTTCTCCCCCACACCCCCTCTCCAAAAAATTTTAACATTTGCGCCTTTTGTTGAGTGGGTTTACATATAGGGCAATCTACAGCACTTTCTATCAAGAAAAAACGACTATAGTGGGATAGACTATATACGGAAATGCGAAAACATTAACCTCCTCTGTCGCTCAAGTCTGCGTAAAAGCCCGCAGACTTAGCTCGTCGTCAGTAAATGTTTTCGGCATTCCGTATAGTTGGAGGTGAGGCGGAATGGAAAATTCGGTGGGCCGCTCGCTTGAGATTATAGAGGCGCGAATTTCGCAAAAGCTTAGTGTGGAATGGATTGCTGGAAGTGTACATTTTTCCAAGTATCACTATCAGCGATTATTTCGGGAGTTGGTTGGGGATAGCGTTATGAGTTACGTTACCAAGCGCAAACTGACTTTGGCTGGAAAAATGCTTTTGGAAACGGAAAGGTCTGTGCTTGAAATCGCGTTGGCGTTTGGTTTTGATTCGCACGAAGGATTTACGCGAAGTTTCAAGGCGTACATGGGCGTAACCCCTGCGAATTACCGAAAATACCATTTATCGGCCATCTCACAAAAACCAGTAAAGGGGAAGGTCGGAATGTATTCAAAAACCACGAACGAAATAATCAAGGAGCTAAACGATTTCATCGTGACGGCGAAGGAACTATCAAATGTTGCAAGGAAAACGGAGGGGCAGTTTTGGTCGGTAATTGCGAGCAAAACAGACAACTTAGCCAACCGCGTAAGCGAAGTATTAACAAGAATCACGTCCATAGCAGATAACCCCGACGAAATCACAAATAGTTTTGCGATAATAAAAATCCTTGAAGACATCGCGTTTAACACCAATCTAATGGCGTTTATCGTGGGGCTTGAAGTAAATCGCGAACAGGATAATCCGCCACAAAGCCAGCTTCAACTTGCGGAAAAATACTATCAACTAGCCAGTATCGCCCATTTAAAAGTGGGGAAAATTACGCAATTCTTTAGCGAATTGTCATCACTAATTTTTGCAGACATTCGCAAAACCGCCAGCGAAAAAATCAACGAGCTTGTGCAAAAAGGTCGCGCCGCTTCCGACTCAATTCAAGGGCAAAATAACATCAAGTACGAGCTGGATAACTTAATCCGTCGCATTCAAGACGCGCCATTAAATGAAGCCGCTGTCTCTGCATATGAAGATTTTGCATTCCAGTTATACATCATCACATTCACGCTAGAAGTGGACAACAACCAAACGACTTTAGACGCAGTATCTGCATTCAAAGAATGTCTTTCCGACACCGTAAGCTTTTTGCAATCCATCACGCAACCCGCGCCGATACATGAATACACCCCACAACAGCATCTAAAAGACCTAACATTCCAATGCAATCTACTACTATTCTACACGCGGGGCGAAATTGAGAAATCTGGACGCAACGCCCCTATCTTCGACGAACTTTGCGAACGCATTAACAGCTTAATCAGTGCTGCGCATTCGGCCAATAAAGCTGCAATTTCCCAAGCCACAGAACATCTAAAAAGCGCGAGTGTCACCATTGCAGGTCAAGGCGGCGCATTCAAGACACTATCCGCCGAGTTAAAAAACCTAATAGACCGCATAGACCATTTGTTGCTACAGTTGTAAAGATTAAAAATTCACGAATGCCCCAATTTGCGGGTATTCGTGAATTTTTTGGTTGTGATGCTATAGTGCCTGTTACACTATTGTCGCAATGACACAATGACTGATGAGAGGAAGAAGCAAAATGTCAGAAAGAGACCCAAGAAATTCAGAACTAAACCAGCGGTGGTCATTCTTCAAGATGTACTATCTTGATAAAAACGGAGACAATTACGACAAAAAGCTAAGTGAGAACATAACCAAATCGCTAGAGCAAAACAGCGACCTGCTAAACCAAACAGGTTTAACAGAAGAACAAGCAACCGCCGTGGCCACAATAACAGGTACAGCACTAAGGTCAATGATAATTGGGCTAATAACCGACTACCACAAGCAAGTACATGGGCCACAAGTAGTAAAATAGAGATTAAAAGATTTAAGAACCTGCGGTCAGTAATTGCTGCGCTAGGACAACGCAAAATTATTGACCGTAGGTTCTTAATCGTCCGCGATTTTGCGGTTAGCTTCCGATATTTCGGGGTTTCAATCTGCGCGCCCCATGCGGGGCGCGTCCACATGCAAGGGGCAAGATTAAGGCGGTACAAAGTTTCAATCCGCGCGCCCCATGCGGGGCGCGTCAGCCTCAAACAGTGCCTTATTTTCGATTGTGGTGCGTTTCAATCCGCGCGCCCCATGCGGGGCGCGTCAGCAAAAGTATACATAAATACATGCAATTTTGCACGAAAAACAAATATTTTTAATAAAAAAAACACTGATTTACGCAAAACAGTGTTTTTTTTCATCAAAAAATCGCGAAATGTGTAAGTATCTGGTGCGAAGGCTTTAAGGGTTTAATGTGAGCTTATGTTTCGCACAAATAATTTTCACAAAATCAACGGGGCAGTAACATCGAAGCTTGGTTTTGCGCCGTAGTGTTCTGTTTTGGTCTTGTAGTTATTGCCAAGCATGTAAAAACGCAAGCTGTCTACAGAAGGGTCTATTACGCCTAGTAACTTATCTTTTACGACCAAAAGCAACGAAGAATCCAACACGCACTCAAAAACAGAATTTTGTACGCGCTGTCCGTAGTTCTGGCATATTTTTGCTACTTTGCGTAGTCGCCGTTGACCTGCGGGAGTAAGGGTACTTACGTCGTAGGTGATTAGAATCAGCATTTTTGCCTCATTTCCATAGGAATGGTGGGTATTCGTCCAAGTCGTCGCGCAAAGTGCGTGCAAGCAGAAGGGCTTGAGCATGTGCAACAAGCCCCCATTCAATTTTTTCTTTTAAAAAGGGGTGAGAAATTTTTTCGCTTTTTCGAGTTTGCCATGCGGATAAAAAATCTCTGCGGGTATCGTCGCGCATTAGAACCGCGCCATTTTCCTTTTGAAAGAAGCCCGAAAAATCTATTTGGCGGGTGTTGATTAGCGTTATGACGAATCGGTCGGCTAGGGGTGCGCGTAGTTCTTCCATGAGGTCTAATGCCAAGGAACGCCGACCTGGTCTGTCTTTGTGCAAAAACCCGACGTAAGGGTCAAGACCTACGGCGTTTAGTGCGGCGGTAATATCCCCTTCCAGCAAAGTATAAACGAAGGAAAGCATAGCATTCACGTTATCCAGCGGAGGTCTTCGACTGCGCGAGTGGAAGAAAAAATGCTTCTTGTTATGCAAAATAAGTTCATCGAACGCGCTAAAATAACGGCTTGCCGCTTCGCCCTCTATTCCAAATAACACTCCCGAAGTTTCAGCCTGTCGAAGTAGCGGAATTGCGTTTGCGACTTGCTGTGCCGCACGTTGAACTTTTTCCGCATCAATTCGTAATGCGTGGTCACGAACGGCGCGTTCTAGTACCCAGCGGCTATTGTGAAGTTTTCCTGTCAAAATGTTGCGTGCAATTGCGCAACTTTCTTCTTCGTTGTCTGAACGCTTGTACTGGGTTTTTCGCAAAGTAACATTGCCCTTTTCCATTCCCGAAACGCTTGCAAGAAATCGCCCCGTTGAAGTTAGGAATGTGAGTGAAATTCCTTTTTCCGCACACGCGCCCATAAGCGCAGGGCTTGCACCCGTATACCCAAAAGTTACAATGCCCTCCAAATTGTGCAAAGGCACGCGCTTTAATGTTTCAGAATCCTGCTTGACCACGATATTTTCCCCGTCCAAAGACAAATAGACATCTGGAAGCGTGACGTAAAAAGTATTTAACAGCTTTCTCATATCTCACCGCCCAATTCTCGGTTTATATACGAAGCAACGCTACCCTGTTGCGGAAGCTTAGGCAAACAAATATCATTGAGAGAACACGAAGCACACGCTTTGCTTGGTTTCACTCGCGGCGTATGCCTTCGCGAAAAATATGAGTGCATTTCCGCAAACATGCTTTTTACATTGTCGCGCAAAGCTTGCACCAAGGGGACTTCCTCGCGCCGCCGCGTTTCGTCATAAAAAAGATACGCCGTTTCAATTGTTGGACACAGAAGCATTTCTTCCAAACACATAGCCTGCGCGCAAAGTTGAAGCCTATCCACATCGGATATTTTCGGATTCCCTCGCTTGTATTCAACAGGTCGCGGCAACCAAAGCCCGCTTCGCCCATGAAGAGAAACACCAGTTTCGTCACGAATAAACTCCACAATATCGCATTTGCCACTCACTCCCATAATCCGCGAATGCACAGGCATTTCACCCACCGTAATTACATCCTTGCGCTTCTCCGAAAGAAACGGATTATGCGCGCGCTTATGCTTCAAAATGCCGTCGGTAGTAAAATAATTATCCTCCCATGCACTCTCAATGTGAATAATCGCCCACTGCCGACGGCAAAACGCAAAATGTTGTATGCCCGAAAGCATAAGATATTCGTCTTCGTTATAGTGAATCGCTGTATTTTCGCTCAATTGTAATCCCCTCGGGTAAATTTGCTTCATTAATGGAAATGGTGTAATCGCTGTAGGCGCGAGGAGAAACTACACCTTCGCGCAAGCTTATGTTTACGCGCTCAAACAACTTATGCGCAGGAGAAGAGCCAAGGTCATTGCCGTGCTTGAACACGATAAGTTCACGCAATGCCATTTTCCCCCTTGCGGCACTTCTGTCGCCTTCAAACATGTGCGTGATTGCTTCCCACAAAAGTTGCAAATCTTCGTCAGAAAAGCCTGTAACGGTACGCGCTAAGTTGGCAGAAATATACCCCTCTTGACGATACAAACCATAAGGAACGATATGTTTACGCCCCATTTCCGTTGACGCTTTGGAGCTTTTTTCCTCTGTAGTGATAGCTACGCGGGTGATGGTGATTTCTTGCGGAACAATGGGGTTTATACTTTTCCCAAAAGCAATTTGCACAGGGCCACGAACTTGACCCGCTACATTTGTAAGAGTTTTGTCCTTAGCCGCTGTAGTCATTACCGCGCCAAATGTGCGAATATCAAAAAATGTACGGCACATGAAATCCCTAAAGTTGCGGCTTTTGTCGGCGCGGTCGGCTATATCCTTCACATGGTCAACGCCTCGTGCATCTTGTTGGTTTAGAACTTTGTCTTGCTTTACATAGATTTCGCAACCTGTGCGACTGTTTGCAAAACTGTCTACAAAGTTTCTGATTTTTCGCTTTATGCATACATCAGTTACAATTCCATGCCCTGTTTCGGGGTCTATGCGTGGCATGTTGCCTGCGTCGGGGTCGCCGTTGGGGTTTCCGTTTTCCACATCGTACAGCATTACAAAATCATATCTGTTGCTTATTGCATTCTCGCAATTCTCAATCATTGTTAGCCTCCTTGTTTTGGTCGTTTTTGGTAAAGAATGATTGCTTCTGGTGATAGTAGCCCAGAATAAACTTGCCTTGGTCTTCCAGCCCAAGTGTTGTAGGGAATGGATTTTCAGCCTCCAACTTTGACAGCAGTTTACCCTTTAGACTTTCATAAAACGTGGAGTTTTCCAGCTTCGCCGCATGATGCATAGATAACTTCAAAATCGTTGGGAAAACATTGCTTGGGTTAGCGCAAGCACTTGCAAAATACTTATCCCTAATGGTTGCACTTAGCTTCCAGTCAGAAGCACGGTTTTGTAATTGCTCCAAAACTGAAAACAATCTGCCAAGTACATAGGGTTTGTTACTTGTTTCATCGTTTAGATTCACTTTTGTTACCTCCGTTTCTTTGAAATTTTTTATCAACACCGCTTTGATTACAGCGGCTTTGGTTTGATTAATTTGCTCACCTGCACGAATGCGCGTTAAAATGGCATTGTATAAAGTTTGTGGGTATTTCGTTCCTTTCAAAATGCTGTGCATAAGTTGCCCACCTAGCAAAGGCGTGGCTTTACCCGCTTCCTTTGTAACGGTGGTTTCGCTAAGGATTACCCAGAATGGTAAATACTGAAATTTTGTCATGTTATCAGACACAATTTCTAAATGGCGGTAATGCTCTCGCAAGTTATCCATGATGTTCCCAAACGTATCTGAATGAAAGAAACGAACACTAGCTCGTGCGGCGTTTGGCGATAAGCACAACAAGTAAAACGGTTGGCTCATATTGCAATTATTAAAATTGAAATGCTTGGCAGTAGCCATGTTTTCCATTGCGGCACTTAATTTATCGCTGTCTTCTTCTGTAGGTTGAAAATCTAACCAGTCGCCAAAAGCTTCGGCTTCGGGTTCGCTGTTGGTTTCTGCCCAGTAAACCAGCGTGTCACCGCCAATCCATTTACGATGCTTTTCATTTTGCAAAAGGTCGTTCAATGCAGTAACATGCGCAAAAGCCGCGTATTTTCCTATATCGGCGGCACGGTCATCTTTTGTTTTGCTGTAAGATGTAAAACTTTCTGCGTTGGCACTTACCAAGTTTGAGCCTGCTGATTGTCCACCACGTAATTTAACTTTCTCATGAATGCGTTCTGGCGCGTCAAGTTTTCCCGTTACTAGACATCGTATTTTTTCGCCTTGGTTTTCGTCAACCTTGGAATAAGATGCATTCCATATTGTGCGAATGTCATAATCATCAAAATCTACGTTGACCCCGTTTACTTGGAATACAAAAACAGCCTTTTCAAGTTCCTTTTCATTTGGGATTTCTATTTTTAATTGCTCTACGCGTTCCGTTCTGTCATCGGTATCAAACCACGCCTTGATAGCATTAGCAGAGGGGCTATTCACATTTTCCAACAGTGAAAAGTGTAAATCTTTGCTTGCTTCAAATTTTGCGTCGCCCCGTTTTTCGTCCATTCCAAACATATAACTTGCATCGTCGCATAAAAATGCTCCTTTAATGCCCGATGAACGAACACCCGAAACAGGCAAAACCAACTCGCGTTTTCGCATTACCTTTTTGGGTTTTCCCCCAAAAGAAGTGGTGTCTTCCCATTCAAGGGGAATCACTTGAATCAATTTACCTTCTTCAGATAGATTCAGCGCGTGGGTTACTGCACGTTTTTTCCACCCAAGCGGCGCGGATTGAGTGTCTTCGTAACGTCTTACCAGTGCTTGAATAATCACCGCAACACCTCCACATCTCGTAAGTTGATTACGCCGTTTACAAGTTCCGCCATAAAATAAGTCGGATTAAATCCCGTTATAAGTGTATCGCCTTGCTTGTCCGTTGTTTTTTCGTACTCAAAATCGTAAAACATTAATCCCAGAAGACGGGTTATGTTTTCGGGTGTATAATCATCTTCAATTAGCCTAATATTTGCGGGAAACTCCCGCGTGCCAAGGTATGGCATATGAAAACATTGCCCTTTCTCTAGGCGGCGGCGAATCATAGCGGTGTATTTGCCTGTAGTGTCTTCTGCTCCCGCCTTTTCAGTTAGTTCAAAATGCGCTTTAATTACATATCTCACGTCCCGCAAAACTATTGCCGCACGCTGGGCGCGGTCGTTAGCGGCATGGGTTTCAAGTTTGCCGTCCTCTAATGCTTTAGCCGCAGTTTCAACCGACTTATAAGGGATTTTTGAATTAACCTCATTGCGGCGAATGTTTTCAAATTTAATTGGCGCACATACCGCAATTTCGTCAATTACATATTTTATTTCGGGTTTCCAAAACACCGCCTCCAATATGCCTCTTGCCGCGCTTGGGGTTATTACTTCGTAACTAACCCGTTCAACCTTCAATTCTGGGCGTGAAAAACAGGCATAATCACCCCATACCTCTACTGTAAACCCGTATGACAACGCAGTTCACCCTTTCTTTTACAGCATAATTCCCTTGCCGCCTTCGGGCGATAGGTGTATGCCAAAATTTTTATCGTAATACTCTTTGGGGATTACTAAAATTTCATCTTTGTTGCTGTACATATCCTTGATATGCGTTAATGCGCCAATTTCTTCAAGCTTTTTTATATCAGAATGTTCGTAGAGTGAAACGGCATAATCCGCCAACTCGCGAAACAATTCTTTACTTCTTTCGCCGCCTGCGATGCGCGCTTCCAATTCTGGGGCTTCAAACAGGGCGTAAACCGTTTTTGTATTATCCTTGATAATGCGAAACTCTTCTGCAATTTTTCTAAACGGAAAACTAAAGGTTTTGTGTCCAGCGTTTAGTTCTGAAACAATTTCCGCGCTGTCCAATGCTTCATCGCCTTTGTTGTAAAACAATTGCTCGAAGTATGCAGACATTGCCTCTGGAGAAGCTACATCGTTATGGTTGTAGGCAATTTGTTTTGCCGCTCCGATATTCGGCTTGATGCTTGTAGGCGGTGTGTGTTCCTCTGATGTAAAAACATATACAACAGAATCATCAGTATTGCGAAAGCCTTCACGATTACAACGCCCCGCCGCTTGAACTACAGAATCCAAACCCGCTTGCGCACGATATACAACTGGAAAATCCACATCTACCCCCGCCTCAATCATAGACGTGCTTATCACTCTACAGGGTAATCTATCTCGCAGACGTTGGCGTATTTCTTCTAGTACTCGGGTACGATGGGCAGGGTAAAGCGTGGTAGATAGATGAAAAACACCCTCGCCACATAAATTGCGTACTTCTTGAAATAAATTTTGAGCGTGTCGGCGAGTATTAACAATACATAAAACCTGCTGGCTTTTGGTTAGTAATTCTGCTAATTCATGGTCAGAAAGGGGTTTTTCCAGAGGTTTAATGGTGTTTCGCCTAAGCTGATTGTGTAATTCTACAGGGTTTTCCACTATTTCAATTGGGGTACTATTTAGATATTTTTCAAGTTTTGCTTGGGTTGCAGTAGCAAGAAGGATTGTGCAACCATAACCTTTTGCCAATTCAGAAATTGCACGAACACAGGGAATTAGAAACGGGACAGGAATCATTTGCGCTTCATCAAAAATGATAACGCTATCTGCAATATTATGTAGCTTTCGGCAGATAGACGGGCGGCTCGCGAATAAAGACTGGAAAAACTGAACACTACTCGTGGTTATCATGGGGAAATCCCAATTTTCGGCAGAATAGCGTTTACTATTGGATTCTTCGCTTTCATCGTCATAATAATGATTTCCGTAGTGACGCAGGACGTTTTCCGTCCCGAATATTTCCTCAAAAACAGAGGCATTTTGTTCTATTATTGTGTTGTAGGGCGCAACATAAATAACTCGCCGTTTGCCATAAAGGGCAGCATGTTTGAATGCAAACGCTAAACTTGATTTAGTTTTTCCACTACCCGTTGGCGCGGTTAGCGTGAACAATCCATTCGGTTTTTCAGCCGCAGAAAGGCAGCTTTTTAACAAATTCGTGCGCAATGCATTGAGGTGACTAACCTCATTTTGAGAATAGAGAAATGGCTTGAGATGTAATGTCAATCTTTCGTTTAACTCTGTAATTCCCGTAAAACCTCCGCGCTTTCGTTCTGCTTCGCTCATGAATGTTTCTGTATCAATATAATCTGCGTCCACTAATGCGGAAAACAGCATTCGCGTGAAAAATGCAATGCTGAAACCATCACTATCACGATGCAGTACGCTAGGAGGCGCAAGAATCGGGACTTTCGCAAGTTCAGACAACCAAGCAGAACAATCTTCTATTTCCTTTTGCAATCGCCCATGCAATGTTGAACTCTCGTTACTGTCTATAGTTGTTCCGCCATTAGGCAAACCACCATGATGCCCCATGCAACAATATGCCGCCAGCATTGCTAATGCCGATTTCTTTCCATGTTCATACAGCCATTTTCCACCTGCTGTTGAATGGTCAACTGTTACGTTTTCCCCTCGAATCCTTAATTGAAATTTCTCGGAATACTTCCCGATGTCGTGTACGCGTCCACATACATACGCTAACTCTCCACTTTGGAAGATGGCGGCATTCTCCTTAGCGCGGTTAGCCACACCCTCTAAATGGTCTAAAATGCTTTGCTCTTTATTGTCACCATCCCGCTTGCGTGCTATGTAGCTTTTCATTATGGATTCACTCCCTCGTTTTCTAATCTGCGAATGCATTCTAACAGATACAATTTCAAACTACTACCTTTTTTGATATGTTTTGACAAACAAAAAAGATTTTTGAAAATTTTGCAGGGTGGCTTTAACATTTTTTTATTCATGTGTTTGTTATATAGCAAAAGAGGAAGTTTTTTTCTAAGTAGTATAAATTTGTGTTATACTGTAATCCATATGTGTAAATGTGAAGGGGAGTTTATGAATGATTGAGTGTAGGCGCGAAGGCGTATTTGTATTAAACGGGCGAGAAATCGCGGCTTCTGGCGTGCGGGAAGACGCGGCAAAAAACACCATGGCTTATAAAATAATGTCTGCGCACAACCAAAATGAAGACCCTAACGGGCTATGGCAATTAAAATTTGACGCGTTGGCCTCGCATGATATTACGTATGTTGGGGTGATTCAGACTGTTCGAGCGGCGGATAAATCTTTCGAGCAATTCCCAGTGCCTTATGTTTTAACCAACTGCCACAACAGTCTATGCGCCGTTGGTGGAACTACCAATAGTGACGACCATGCCTTTGGGCTTTCTGCCGCAAAAAAATATGGCGGTGTGTTTGTGCCGCCGCATATCGCAGTGATTCATCAGTATGTGCGTGAGGAAATTGCTTCGGGCGGAGAAATGATTCTTGGCTCGGACAGCCATACCCGTTACGGCGCGCTTGGAACTATGGGAATAGGCGAAGGTGGCGGCGAACTTGTTAAACAGATTTTAGGGAAGACATATGATATTCCGCGCCCAGAAGTTATAGGCGTAATGCTTACGGGCGAACTTCGCGCAGGCGTAGGCCCTCAAGATGTGGCATTGACATTAATCGGCGAAGTATTCGCAGACGGGTTTGTTAAAAATAAAGTTTTGGAATTTTTCGGCTCTGGGGTAGCAGGACTAAGTATCGACTGCCGCATGGGCATAGACGTTATGACAACCGAAACAACCTGCCTATCCAGCATATGGGAAACTGACGACAAAGTACAAGAGTTCTACATGACCCACGGCAGACCACGCGACTACACAAAAATATCCCCCGAAGGGCTTGCGTACTACGACGGACTAATCACAATAGACCTTTCACAAGTTGTGCCAATGATTGCAATGCCCTTCCACCCAAGCAATGTATACAAAATATCAGACGTGCAAAAAAATGCCGCCGATATTTTAAGCGAAGTAGAAAAGAACACAGACGAAGGCACCCCACCACTAGACCTAAAACGTCTGCTAACACCAGACGGCGGAATGCGCGTAGACCAAGGAATTATAGCAGGTTGCGCAGGCGGTCTATACGAATCCATTTGCGGTGCGGCGGAAATTCTAAAAGGCAAAGGGGTTGGAATGCCCCTGTCTGTGTACCCCGCAAGTCAGCCTATGTACTTGGCATTAATGCAAAACGGTGTCGCCGCAAAACTTATGCGCGAGGGCGTTGTTATGAAAACGGCATTCTGTGGGCCTTGCTTCGGAGCGGGTGATGTTCCGCGTAACAATAGCTTTAGCATTAGGCATGTTACCCGAAACTTCCCCAATCGCGAAGGCGCGAAACCCAACATGGGGCAATCAGCGGCAGTCGCGCTTATGGACGCGCTTTCCATTGCCGCAACAGCCGCAAACGGTGGCATTCTAACAGCGGCAGATAGTTCCAGCCGCACACCCGTTGCCTATAGTTACTATACGTCGCCCCCATCTGAAGCCCGCGAGTATTCTTTCGACGAAAGCGTTTACAAAAAACAAATCTACGACGGCGTATATAGACCCGACAAAGATGTAGAGTTAGTATACGGCCCCGGAATCCGCGACTGGCCAAACTTCCGCCCACTAGGCGAGGACATGCTATTGCAAGTAGCATCACTAATCACCGACCCCGTTACCACCACCGACGAACTAATCCCCTCTGGCGAAACATCAACCTTCCGTTCAAACCCCTACGCACTAGCAGAACACACCCTATCCCGCAAAGACCCAAGTTATGTATCACGCGCAAAAAAATCCGCCGAATGGGCAAACGCCCACGTAACAGGCAAAGCAATAACAGAAATGCAAGAAAACGCCCAACTAGCCGAAGCCGTGCGTACACTAGAATCAAACGGACATGCCATATCAGAAAAAACCGCAATAGGAAGCGTAGTATACGCCCGCAAACCAGGCGACGGCTCTGCAAGAGAACAGGCGGCAAGTTGTCAACGCGTTCTAGGCGGTCTAGCGAATATAGCGGAAGAATACGCAACAAAACGCTATCGCTCCAACCTAATCAACTGGGGAATGCTCCCGTTTATCCTCCCAGAAGACCCACCATTCCAATGCGAAGACTTCATATACATTACAGGCATACGCAACGCAATTCAAAACCGCGAAGAAAAAATCCTCGCGCAAGTAATAACAAAAAACGGCGAACTAAAACAAATAACCCTACAAATCACCCTAACCGTAGCAGAATCCGAATCTTTAATGGCAGGCTGCCTAATAAACTTATACTCAAAATAAAATCCAAAAAATAAAGTTTTGGTCAAACTTTTTTAAAAGTTTGCAGGGGGTTGGGGACAGCGTCCCCAAGGTCTTAAATCTTTTGACCTTAAAATCTTTTGACCTTAAAATCTTTTGACCTTAAAAAAGGAGAATAATTATGCCTCATCATGTCTTTAACCGCTATACGAACCTCTTGGAATTTAGTGCTTCGGCGCATGGTATGCTTGATAGGGAAGACCCTAATCTGTACCGCGACCAGTTTCCTTATATGGAAATTCCCAAGACTATTTTTAATTATCGTAGTGTTCCTATGGATATGCCTGATGAAATTTGGATGACAGATACTACGTTTCGTGATGGTCAGCAGTCGCGTGAGCCTTATTCTGTGGAGCAGATTAAGCATATCTATAAATTGTTGCACCGCCTTAGTGGACCTAAAGGGAAAATTCGTCAGAGTGAGTTTTTCTTGTACTCTAAACGCGATAGAGATGCTGTTTATGAATGTCTGAATATGGGCTATCAGTTCCCAGAGGTTACGGGGTGGATTCGCGCTACAAAGAAGGACTTTGAATTGGTGAAGGAAGTCGGACTAAAAGAAACGGGTATTCTGGTAAGTTGTTCGGATTACCATATCTTTTTGCAAATGAAGATGAATCGCCGCCAAGCACTGGGGCATTATATTTCGATTGTTCGCGAATGTATCGAAACTGGCGTAAAACCCCGTTGCCACCTAGAAGACATCACCCGCGCCGACTTTTACGGTTTTGTAGTGCCATTCGTGCGCGAACTAATGAAACTGTCGAAAGAAACTGGTGTGCCTATTAAAATTCGTGCCTGCGATACTATGGGTATGGGCGTTACCTTCCCTGGGTCTGTTATGCCACGAAGCGTACAAGGCGTAATTCACAACCTAACACATCACGGCGGTGTACCTCACGAGCTATTAGAGTGGCACGGACACAACGACTTCTATCGCGCAGTAAACAACGCATCATACGCATGGTTGTACGGCGCATGTGCAATCAACGCATCACTTTTCGGGATAGGCGAACGCACAGGCAACACACCACTTGAAGCAATGGTGTTCGAGTACGCGCAGCTACGCGGCACATTAGACGGCATGGAACCCCATGTAATAACCGAACTAGCCGAGTACTTCGAGAAAGAGATAGGCTACAAAATCCCACCAATGACCCCATTCATAGGCAAGAACTTCAACGTAACACGCGCAGGAATCCACGCCGACGGCTTGCTAAAAAATGAGGAAATCTACAATATTTTCGATACCACGAAAATTCTAAACCGCCCATGGAAAATTGTAATTTCCGCCACATCAGGTTTAGCAGGAATCGCCCACTGGATGAACGATTTCTACAAAAAATCAGGCACAGATAAATTTGATAAACGCAACCCAGTAATCATAAAAATGAAAGACTGGGTAGACGCACAATACGAAACAGGTCGCATAACCCTAATCACCGACGAAGAACTAGAAACAATTTCAAAACTACTACTAGAAGGGGGCAATATCGAATGATAGAAGCCGCAAAAGAAAGATTCGGCGCGTTGCTAGAGGAGCAACTAGCCAGAATAGCCAGCATGAAAGCCAACGCAACCCCAATAGATTACGCAACCTGCAAGCCAATAATTATAGGCATAACAGGCGGCGACGGCATAGGCCCAGCAATAACAAAAGCCTCAAAAGAGGTGCTGGAGTTTCTTCTAGCCCCCGCCGTTGCAGAAGGCAAAGTTCAATTCAAGGACATAGAAGGCCTTACAATAGAACGCCGCGCCCAAGAAAAAGCCGCCATTCCCCCAGCCGTCTTAGAAGAGCTAAAATCCTGCCACGTAATCTTAAAAGGCCCAACCACCACCCCACAAGCGGGCGACGATTGGCCAAACATAGAAAGCGCGAACGTAGCCATGCGCAAAGAACTAGACCTCTTCGCAAATGTGCGACCAGTACGCGTACCCGACAAAGGCATAGACTGGACATTCTTCCGCGAAAACACAGAAGGCGCGTACACCCTAGGAAGCAAGGGCATTCACGTAACCGACGACCTAGCAATAGATTTCACAGTAGCAACAACCCAAGGTTGCGAACGCATTATTCGCGCCGCCTTTGAATATGCTAAATCAGCAGGAAAAACACGAGTAACTGCCGTAACCAAATCCAACGTAATAAAAACCACCGACGGCAAATTTTCGCTAATAGCAAAACAAATAGCCAAAGACTACCCCGACATAACCCTAGACGAATGGTATATCGACATAATGACGGCCAAACTAATAGACGAAAAACGCCGCACGCAATTCGAGGTAATGGTACTACCAAACCTATACGGCGACATTCTAACCGACGAAGCCGCCGAGTTCCAAGGCGGAGTAGGCACAGCGGGCAGCGCGAACATAGGCACAAAATACGCAATGTTCGAGGCGATTCACGGTTCTGCCCCGCGCATGGTAAAAGAAGGCCGCGACATCTACGCAGACCCAGCCAGCATGATGCGAGCTTCTGCCCTACTACTATCCCACATAGGCTACACAAAAGAATCCGAAACCCTAACAAAAGCCCTAGACACATGCACAATAACCGAACGAAAGCTAACAATAACAGGCAGAGAAACAGGCTGCACTTGCACCGAGTTCGCCGCATATATTATGGACACATGCAAAAATATTAAAGATTGATTAAAGATTAAGAGATAAGACCTTGGGGGAAAGGAACTTGTGATGTCATATTCCTTAATGCGAAGCGAAGGGAATGTGAACAAGTTCCTCTCCCCCAAACCCCCTCTCCTCAAAACTTTAATGTTGCGGCTGAATATGAGTGGTCAGTTCTTAAATCTCCACTCATTGATAGGCGCAAAATAAAAAAGTTTTTTGGAAAGGGGGTTTGGGGGAAAACCTTTTCTTCAGAAAAGGTTTTCCCCCAAGGTCTTAATCTTTTTATCTCTTAATCTCTAAAATGGGGGTTTTCTCTTGCACCTTTTTAAAGCTATTCGTCAGCGCGACCCCGCTATTCGGTCGTGGTTGGAGGTTCTGTTGTACCCTGGGTTTTGGTGTATGGTTTTTCATCGGCCTTGTCACTTGTTGTATCGGTGGCGGTTGTTTTTTCTTGCTCGGCTTGTTTCGCAGTATTCGCGGTTTCTTACTGGAATTGAAATTCACCCTGGCGCGCAGATTGGGAAGGGCGTTTTTATTGACCACGGCATGGGCGTGGTGATTGGTGAAACTTGTATTATTGGCGACGGGGTGCTTATTTATCATGGGGTTACGCTGGGGGGCGTTGGCAATGTTAAAGGGCCGCGACACCCTGTTGTTGAGGATAATGTTATTATTGGTACAGGTGCAACTATTTTGGGTAGGGTGAATATTGGCGAAGGCGCGAAAATTGGGGCTGGGGCTGTTGTTTTGAAAGACGTTCCCGCGCATTGTACCGTAGTTGGCGAACAAGGTCGCGTAGTAAACGCGGAATCCTCCACTCGCCACGAACTAGAAAATCTAAAATCTCGCATAACCGAACTTAAAAAATTGGTTGACCATCATAATTAAGGGACACTTACAAGCAACCCTCATCATTAGCCGTATTACGGCGATTTCGTTTAAAATTGGGCTTCGTCTGTCGCCAATTCTGCGTAGAAACATTCGCAGAATTGCCTCGTCCTCAGCCCACTTCAAATCGAAACGCCGAGGCAAGTGATGAGGGTTGTTCTTGATTAACTTTATTATAATTGATTTTCATGCAGGGTTTCTAGCAATCGTTCTATGGCGCGGCGGTTTGTTACAAAAATTGCCTCGTTGCCGTCTACTGTTGCGGCTAGGAAATTGGCGTTGTAGTCGTAAAAATGCAGAACAATGTCGGGGTTTTCTAAGCGGTGGTGGATTATTATTATTTCGGGGGGAGAAGCGGGCATTGTGGGAGGAATTTCAGCATCAGCGGCTAGGTTTAGTATGTCGCGAAATATTCGGCGGAAGGGTGATTCTTCCATTGGGATTCCGTTGACTGTGGGGTTGATGTCAAAACTATTGGGAACGTGATTCATCACTAAAGAGAAATCGCCTTGAGGGGAATAAATCGAAACGCTTTCAACGTCAGTGATGGGGACTAGGGCTAGAGAGCGTTCGGTAATTTGCAAGGCTTCTACATCAAATAACGCCGCCGCGTGTGATTGTCGCGTTATAAAAACATGCGGGCGTTCGGCAAATTTTACATAGATTAGCTCCACGCCGTTGCGCGTGAAAGTATCGCCGAATTTCAAATTGATTTCATCAAACGGGGTGCGGAATACGAAATGCAGTGCAGGGTAGTCCAGCCCGAAGGGTGATAGGTCTTCTGGGTGGAGGTCGGCTAATTCTTGCAATCGCAGTTGGGAAATTGGCATGATTACATATTCCATAAAACGGGCATGGTTTAAAAACATGCCTGATATTGGCGCGTGCATTATTAGTTGTTCGCTGCCTACTTCGGGAATGAATCCCGCTAGTAGTGGAGCATCACTGGTATCGCCTAGCCCTAACACGATAGGCGGTGCGTCACGTTTTGCTATGCGCATGTATTCAACATCGTTGATGCTCATGACGGGTAACGACATATCCAACATATCCGCTAGGTCAAGTTGCATTATTTCCGCCGTAAGTGCGGAGATTAAATACATAGTTGGGGAATCGTCAATCATCACAAAATAATGCAGATTATCGGGCGTTCGACTGCCCAGCGTAATTGTATAAATGCTACCATCACGAAAAGCCGCCTCCATCGTAAGAGTGGGCGGCTGAAAACCGAAATCGGCTAGTTGTAAATTGGACGTGTCTTCATGCGCGATTTGCAACGCTGTCAACGACCACGCAGAACGCGCCTTCTCACGAACCAAATGCGGCGCGAGAATATACGGCGTTGCTGTATATTCCCATTGAATCCTACCCGCATTATCCACGACGGGACGCAGATATGTGCGAGTGTCGTTGGCGGTGACTATAACCCCGAAAACATCTTCTTCCTCGCGCTGGATTAGCGAAATTGTTTCGGGGATTACAATTATTTCTTCTGGTGTGTCTTCGACGTGAACTTCTTCTTCTGGACGCTGGCGAACAACCCAAAAATACACCAACGCCATCAGTGCGACCACGATTATTGTTAGGGTTAAATTAAAACCCCGCTGGAATTTTCTACTCATACTTTTTCCTCCTCAAACATTGGAATGCGCCCATCCTGTCACACGTCAAATTTCCACTGTATTTGCGGGGCGCATTTCAATGTTTAAGAGTGGAAAAAGTATCATTAGCTATGCCTCCGCTTAAACCAGATAAACGCGCCTATTCCTAGGCAAATTAGTGGCAACCCGCCCATTGCAATTCCGCTGATGATATTAACCGCGCCGTCTGTGATTAACAGCGGCATTTGCCCCGCAGGCATTCGCACGGGAATCCAAATGCCTGTTGGTTGGTTTATCATCCAGCGGAGAGAATTTAATACAAAATGCCAATTGCCCTCACCAACATAAGAAGTGTAATACGTGTTAATAAAACTAAAATTGCTGGTAGCAACAATTTGCGTGTAGTACGCTGTGCCGTCTATGAAAATGCGGTCGGTGACAGCCGCCGCCAGCGTGAATGGCCCTGCTGTGTCTTCGGGAACACGCGCTAAAGTTTCTACATCTGCGTCCAGCCCTCGCGAGAACGCATCGCGTGAAGTTAGCCAAAGCGGTTCGATAGTGAGGGTTGTTCTGCGAACATCTTCAATTTGCAATTCCACTGGGAAAAACGGTACTAAGTTGGCGAAGTTACGTACCTGCAAATTTTCCGTAACGTCGTGCATTACGATATTCGGCACGATTACAGGTGCGTTTCGCGCAGGGAAAACATTGTTTGGGTTATCCTCAATTATTAACTCCTGCCCAAGCCCAAGCCCGTAGGCATTCAGAACACGCGTTAAATTGGGCGTAGCTTCACTAAGAAAATCTAGCGCGAAAAAGGCACTGCCTTCATCTTCCAGAAACGCCAAAACGCGGTCTGCTTTTAATTCTGTCCAGTCGCGGGTTGGCATGGGAATAAACAAAATATCTGCCGTTTCTGGGACATCTGAAAGCACAAGATTAACTTCGCGCATAACAAAATTTTCTGCCTCAAGAAACGCGATAAACTGCGAGGGAAGTGGAGGCTCTCCGCTACCAGAAACAACATAAACAACCGCCGCTGCGCCTTGCGTCACATGATGAATAGCCCGCGTAATTTCGCGCTCAATATTATAGCTAACAACGCGCGACGCGCCTGTAAACGGATTAAATTCCATATTAATCATTTCATGCGGCTGAACAACCCGAATTTCATTACCACTTTGCACAACAACGCTGTGTTCGGAAATTCCGTCTTCGATTCCCGCGTCTGATGCAAAATGATGCACCAACGCAGGATTTAACATAGGGTCGCGAGTTTCCACTCGCACACGGGGCGACGCGGCGGCATACTCTACCAGCAAATGATTAGTAATTCGTGAAATCATTGGAACGCTCGTATGCTCTTGCCCATGTCGCGCTATTAGCGTAATGGTAACGTCGTTCTCTAAGTTTTCGAGAAAATCGCGGCTTTCGTCCGATAGCGAAAAAAGTTGTTCGTTAGTAAGGTCGCGGCTTCTATCAAAAGCCCCCGCCAAGAGATTCACCAACAAAAACATAATCACCGCAAGAATTAACATAACCGTGGAAAAAGTCCCGTAGCGAAAGCGTTTATCCTTTAGCAATTGCATTAACGCCACCTCCTTTTCTCAATGACATTAACGGTAAGATATATAAACAACGCACTAAACGACAAATAATAAATCACATCACTAAACCGTAAAACCCCACGCGTAAAAACATTAAACCGCGCAAACACAGAAAACCACAAAAGCACCCGCGTGATAATTCCATCAAAAATAAGATTATTAAGCAAATACAAACCGCTTGCGATAATCAAACCAATAACGCCCACCGCAATAGCAATAACCGCCTTACGCGTGGCGTTGTACCAAACCGCCGCAACAGCGGCAATAACCAACAAAACAAACACCAACGAAACAAAAGTAGAAGTATGCCGCGCCGCAAATGCGTCCATCAAAAACATAACAAAAATCGCGCCCATAGTAACAACAGCCGCGATAATTTGATTATCTGTAAGAACCGAAATAAACACCCCAACAGCAATACAAGCCGCACCAAGCAAAACAAACCCAACAAAAGCCCCCGTAATCTGGCTAACAGGAAGTTCGCCATACCCCCGAAGCAAAAGCGGAAAAATAACAGTAATCCCAACCCCAATCAAAAATAACGAAAACGCCGCCAAAAATTTCCCAAGTACGATAGCCCCAACCGAAAGCGGGCTGGTAAATAGAAGCTGGTCAGTTTTTTGCCGCGCTTCTTCGGAGAAAAGCCGCATCGTAAGTATGGGAATCAAAATAAAAAAGAAGATGGTGACATTCGATAAAACATGATGAAAATTCCCGTCTGCACTACGCACATTTAGAAGGGTAAACCAAATTCCCACCAGTAACAAAAAAAACGCCAAAAATACATACCCCATCATGTGCGTGAAGTACGTGCGCATTTCTTTTTTATAGATTGCTAACATCTTCGCCGCCTCCTTCGTTCTCTGGTTTGGCTATTTCTGCTGGTTGCGGTAGGGTTGCGTTTATTCCTAGGCGGTCGCTTTCTGTTAGTGATAGGAAAATTTCCTCTAGGGTTAGTTCGGTTGGTTTCATCATTAGGATTGGGAAGTTATTTCGTGCCATGCATCGGAATATCGCTTCGCGAATATCCACGCCTTCGCCGCCGTTAAGCAGAAGGTCTATTGTGCCAGATTCTTTCCCCTTCTCCGCGCTTGTTTCCTTTATAATGGAAACTTCGCGCAATGCCGATAAAATCTGTTCGCGCTCGCCCTTTACGCGCACTTGCATTTGCCCCGAACCTTTTTGTAGACCTTCCGAAAGTCCTTCGGGCGTGCCTGTTGCTACTATTTTTCCGCGATTGATTATTAATACACGGTCGCAAACCGCGCTAACTTCCTGCATTATGTGGCTGGATAAAATAACGGTATGCTTTTTTCCCAGCCGCTTAACAACATCACGCATTTCGATAATCTGCTTGGGGTCTAGCCCGATTGTAGGCTCGTCCATGATAATCACCTTGGGATTACCAACCATTGCTTGCGCAAGCCCCACGCGCTGGCGATACCCACGCGATAGATTCTTTATCAACCGCCGCGATATATCTGAAATGCTAACCTGCTTCATAACATACTCAAGCATTTCCTTGCGCCCTTTGCGAACGCCCTTTATATCCGCCACGAAATTCAAATACTCGCAAACGCGCATGTCGCCGTAAACAGGCGGCGTGTCGGGTAGGTAGCCGATATTTGCTTTCGCTCGTTCTGGCTCTGCTAAAATATCCAGCCCGTTAATGGTAACATCTCCAGATGTTGCCGCGATAAATCCTGTCATGATGTTCATTGTGGTAGTTTTTCCCGCGCCGTTGGGGCCTAGAAATCCAACAATCTCGCCCGCCTTTATCGAAAAATTCAGGTCGTCTATTGCTGTTCGTATGCCGTATTTTTTGGTTAGATTTTTTACTTCAATCAATTGTTATCACTCCATTTTGCAAAGTCTTTTATATCTTATCCATTGTTTGGAAGCGTTAGTACCGCCAGTGTCGCACCCAGTAGTTTTGTGGAAACGTTTTTAGCTACAGGAATGCATACGGTATTTCCCAGCATATCAAAAGCGTCTTTCTTTGAAGCGTTTTCGATGCAATATGTTTCGGGGAAGCCAAATAAACGTAAACCCTCCCGTATGGTAAGGGAGCGTATGCCATCACGCACAGGCACGGCAATCCTTGATACATCTGTGGCTACCAAAGTCGGAGCAATTTTTTTAGGGTCAAGAATCCTGTTGAACTCAAAAGAAAGCTTGCCGACCACTATGTTATATCCCTTTTCTAAATGCGTGGCATATTCGCGTTTATTGCCTACTTTCATTTTTGGGTGTTCTAATACCAGATAATTTTTGTCTACTAAATCGTCTAGCATTTGCCTTAAATTGGGAGATTGGCAGAATGTTTTAACCATTTCAAAAGTTAAGGGCATTCCGTCCATCCAGTCTATT
>WQVV01000019.1 GCA_009785665.1 Defluviitaleaceae bacterium | reverse complement strand
GTGATTGCAAGCCAGTTTGCAAAAGTTCGCATCATACCGCGTTCGATTATGGCAATTCCGTCTTCATCTGTTTCGTAGAAACGGCTTGTTACAGCATCGTAGATTCTCGCGCCTACGGCTGGTAGCCCCGTTGTCATATCGTTTACCCATATTAGCGCGGTGTCATCTGCTACTATTTGCACCGCTAAATCTGTAATTTGAATTATCATTTGGTCGTGTGCATCGCCAAATGTCGCGCTTACCAGATAAAATCCGTTGGGAAGATTTTCTAGAAGTCGCGCTGTTTCAAAACCGTAGTCTGTTTCTTCTGGCTCTAGCGTAAATACATGCGTTAATTCGGTAGTATCAATAAGACTATCCCGCCACGCGTAACGCGACCAACGCGGAGTATTCAAAAATTTGCGAACTGCATAAACAGCATCTTCGTTATTCTCCAACATGTACACATCTATAACAACTGATGCATCAGTAAACTCCGTCCCCCGATTAGCCACAAAATGAATCTCTGGCGACGCAAAAGATGGGAACTCCGCATAAGTACGGAAAAAATGAATCCTATCAGGAATACGCACAGGCTGACGAGCAGGTCTTTCCACAGGAACAGGCCGCGCCGCTGTTTCAAATGTGAACACCCTATCCGCAGTAATAGCCTCGTTAGTGCCATTCAACCTAACCCCAGCCCTAAGCGTAACCGTATAAAGCTGCTGGTACGCCAGCCGCGAAGTTGGCATAAACACAGTAGTAGTCCCACGCGTAATAAACCGCCCAGCCACATGCGGATAAATGCTAAAATAATCATCAATAGGTGTATGTGCCGCGCTAGAAAATGTAAACTCAATACCCGTATCAACAGGAACATTCACAGTTTCATCAGCAGGCAATGTAGATGTAATTTGAAATCTAATAGTAGTCTGAAACGCCCAAGTTATATCTGGCAGAGAATCCCTCTCCAACCGAAATATGTACAAGGAGTTATGCGAAAACGGCGCGACAGGCGTAACCCAAAAAGTATTAGCACTTTCCCGCGTAACATAAGGCAACCGCTCCCCATCAATAGAAACAACAGGAAGACCCGCCCCAACAGGAATATCAACAGGCGTAGTAAGCAAAAACGAACTACCAACATCAACCCCAGTAGTACCAAACAATTCTGGAACAAGAACATACCCACCCCGTTCTTGCGTAACCACAATCGCAGTACTCGAAGCCGCATTAACATCAACAACCCAATCAAACGGCACAACACCAACAACCATAACCAGCATCAAAACAAACACAATAATCCTTTTCACCAAAATCACCCTTCGCCAAAAATTTTTACTGGTCAAATTCTAACACACATATTTTTACCATTCAAATTACAAAAAAAAGACTATTGTTTTTACGACTGCGCATTGGGAGAAAAAATACAGTTTCCTAGGCAAAAAAAAACAAGCCTCTTTTTGAGGGGCTTGTTATCTGTTGTGTTTTTAAACATCTTCAGCAGCAACGGCCTCTACTTCAAAAACTTCGGCAAGATTCACCATACAACCTTCCAAAACATGCACGGGAATTGTGTCAGTATCGCCATAAGGTTTTATAAAGTAGTTTCCGTCCCTAAGTATATGCACATTTACAATTCGTTCTATCGGGTCTACAATCCAATATTCACTAACACCCGCCTCTAGGTAAACATTGAACTTTCTCACTTTGTCATATCCCCGCGTAGATTCGGATAAGATTTCAATTACCATATCGGGCGTACCAAGGCAGTGTTTCCCGTTTTCTATTTTTGCCATGTCGCAAATTACTACAAGGTCGGGTTGCACTACTGTATTGTCAGTAGTATTATAATTTATCCGCACATCGAAGGGCGCGGCAAGCACCTCGCATTTCTTTCCGCGCAAAAACGTCCCAATTTGAATACTCAAAGCCATACTTATTTTCTGATGTACCCTTGACGGTGCGCTCATTTGAATAGCCTCCCCATTAATCAGCTCGTACCGCGGATAATCTGGCCATGTTGCATAATCTGCGTAAGTGTACTGATGTGTTGATGTAAATTCCCTAGCTGGTAACGCGCTCATTAAAATCACTCCTTTTTAATTAGTTTATTGCAAAGCCCCGTCACAAAAACAAAACGATTCATCACATGTCACATGAAAGAATCCTCACTAGGATACGCGTAAACAACAAAAACCATCATCACTTCCCAGTAAAAAACGAGGTTGCCTTCTGCCAAAAACTCTTCTTCTCGGCAGGATTTTTCGGGGAGTACAGGGAATATCTATTATTTTCAAACTTATACATAAGTCTATGGCGCATAAGAATCCAATAAAACGCCTCTTTTACGCGGAAGGGTTCTATATCGCCATCAACATAACCTTTTTCGATTGTTTCGTTGGTTTTTGGGTCTGAAATTTGCTCGATTCGTGGTTTTTTACCTAGGCTGGACACCGCGAAGCAGTTTACATGTTTGAAACAACTTTGGGCGTTATTTAATAAACTATCTTCACCAAGATAGGAGAGCAATTCCCGCACCTCTTGATTCAAGCCCTTGATACTGCGCATATTAATCGCACCACTATGCAATTCGTCTTTAAAAAGATGCTGAATCCGATTTTCTGGCTTATCATTAAAGAAGTCGATATTTACGAATTTCAGCAAGTCGCATTTAGAAAGCACCATTGCCAGCGGAATCGAAGACTTATTAACATCAAAGCCCAAGAAATAATTGTAAAGCGTGTTAAAAATCTGCTGATTGGAATTTTCTTCGGGAATAGCCTCAATAAGCGCGGAGTCTGAAAAACGGAATAAATCCGAAAGACGTGTGAAATTGGTAGGGTCGGTAAGGAAAATCAGCCCCGACGAATCCTTTATGTTAAACCCGTTCTTGCGAATGGAAGCCTCGTCGCGCAAGTCCTCACCAGCAATATCGTAGAAAATAATATCAATTGAATTTTCTTCAACCGTGCCATCTTCATTTTTGAATTTGTACCAATAATTAAAAGAGTACGGCGGTAATTTTCTTCGTTTTGTGGAATTAATTAACTCATGGTCTCGCAAAAGTGGCTTCTGGTAATTCTCATAAAAAGTATCGCGCACCTGCTTCGACCCAATAAAAGTCAACTTTGACGGGAAATCCAAATTATTCTCCAACTCCGAAATAAGCACGGTGAAGTAAACCGACTTACCCACACGCGCATCACCCAGAATGGAAACCAACAAAGTATCGCGTGCGCCATAACCCGTTGGGAGGTCGTTATGGCAATTGGGGCAGAGGCGTTTATCGGCAACAATTTTTTTGCCCACAGAATTTTTATAAGTTATGCGTTGCGCAAAACCAAATTTATCAAATTCCTCTTGCTCGAAGGAAACGGCATCATTGTCCTTGACTTCAATTGCAGGAGGATGCATTGCAAGGCTTCGGGCCTCGCGCTCATCAAGATGCAAAATATCGATATTATAGTCGAATAGTTTCTCGTCCACTTGAATTTCTTCTTTTTGTTTTTTCTTTTTGCCAGTGGCTACAGGCGCGGTATTTGCCGATGCTGACGCAGTAGGGCTTGGCGTAGGCAAGCGAAAATCCGCCTCATTGGGGTGGAAGCGGTGGCAGCAAAACGGACAGATTACATTTTCGGATTTTTTCATTATCAATCCCGCCTTAAATCGAACAGATGGCAAAATTTTTCATCAAACAAAAATTTTACGGTCTGGTCTTTTTTTATATAAAAATGATACATGCCCGACATAACACCTGCGTCAAGCGGATATTCGCCAACTGTGCGGCCTTGCTCATGAATGGCGTATTTTAAAATTTTGCAAATTTGCGGAATATCCGATTCATCGCTAACCTTAACACGCAAAGACACTTTTTGATACTGGCTCAACGGAACAGGTTTGCACGCAACCGATGTAGTCACGGTAGTTTTTCTAAAAAGCCAGTCCGTGACATGAGTGGGCTTACAAATAGTTATGCCCTTGTTATCGTTAAAATACGCAAGCGCGACAAGATACTTCCGCTTGCCCTGCGAAACCTTTGCAGAAAATCGCGCCTGTAAATCACGCGAAACAACTTCATGCGGCACACCGTCGCGAATCAACGCCTCAACATCGGGAATCTGCGGCTCTGCCGAAGCTTCGTCACAATCCCATTTAAACACTAACATTAGTTTAACCACAGGACTAGAAGGCCATTCCCATGTAAGAACGGCATTATTTCTTTCGTCCATGCGCCACTCGAAATTCCGCAAAGCCATGGACGCGTTGCTCTCCTGCGCCACAGTGTACTCAAGTTTTTTAATCATCGCTCACCATATAATAAAGGTCGTCCAAGTCGAATGCACCCGCGTGATACAGCACAGCCACGCGATTCGCGCCCTCGTTGGCGAAAATATTCATGCGCCCAAGCCCGCGCCCTTCGTAATGCTTTTTAACATCATGTGCCGCCGCATGTTCGGGTGACAATTCTGCGGGCATAAAAAGATTAGCTTCGGTATAAAGGCTTGCATACCCCGTTTTTAGCCGAATGTTTAAATTTTTGTACTGCGAAACCCAATCACTCAAAGCCGCCGCAATATCATCACCACTTACCAATTCTTTTAGAATATCAGTAATGGGACGGTTGAACTCTGGCTCTGCAAGAATTGTATTTTCAACATAATCTGAAAGCCGCGTTTTAAAGTCTGCAAACTTGCCGCTATACAGAGAATTGGTCATATCTGCGGCTAAATCCTTAATCTCTGATTCATGATTAACTGCATATTCTTTAAACTGCCTGCGAAAGTAATCCATCACGGTTTTGCTATTCGATTCGGTATTAAACTGCTGATTCCCACGTTTTCGCGTCCTCTTATTAAACGCGCTGAAAGCCTCATCAAGTTCGCTAATTTGCGTATTGCATTCCGCAATAGCCTCTTGAACTTCCTCGCGATAACTTTGAATTTTTTCGCCAAACTGGGCAATATAATTCTGCCTGTTTTCAAATGTTTGAATTTTTTCGCTAAGATGCTGCATTTCAAATTGTCTACGCAGATACTCCGCGACCAAAACATACGGAAATAAATTCTGCGTATGAATGGGAGAAAGCTTCCGCGTTGCAGATTCGGGCGTTCCTTTTCGCAAAACAGGCTTCTTATCTGCCCACACTTTGTACTTTTCTTGCGCGAGTAATAACTCACCTTTCGCGGCTTCCACCGCTTCCAATGCGGTTTGATTGTAATATCCCTTCGCGTGGCGCGAAAGTTCATACAAATTTGCCGTTGTCGGGAAAGTGAAAATATCATCATTGATGGGGGCTTCTGCTTTGATTGTTCCCTCCGCGTCAACAGGCGGCGCATCGTTTTTAAGCAATCCCAACCGTGCCCCAAACAACCGAACTAACCATTGTCCTCGCGTAAGCGGGTCGTTTAGATTTACATCTGGAACGGCTAACCCACATAAGTATTCAAGGCTTCTAGCGAATTTCTTTGGGGGAAATTCTGGCTCGGACAATGGAGTGGCTTCGCCATCTTCACCCGTTTCGCCATACATAAAGATTTCCGCCATAATCAACGCTTTCAGCGCGTCGCGTGGCACTGACAAAATCACGCTACCCGCCGTCAAAAATTTCCCGTGCCGTTTGGCGCAATTCTCCAAGAAAAAAAATTCATTATACCTAGCAGCATCAGCTTCTGCTATGAAAACATTTGGCTCGCAGTCTTTGAACACTGTCAAAAGTGCAGCAGTTTGCGCGGCAAGTTCTGGCGGCGCGAAAGTGTTTGTACTTGTCAAATTTGACAACAAATACACGTGTCGCCCTTCGCTTTGCAGTTCGCAAAGCATATCCATGACGTTTTTTCTGTCTGTGGAAGTTAGTAAATTTGCATCATCAAGCAAGCAGTACACATCGGCTAAAATTCCAGACGGGTACAATGTTGAGAAATATTTTTCTGTACATGAAATTAAACTAGGCAAAGAAAGCGCGGTTTCGTTCGCATAGATAAAAAAATTCACGCGCACAATATCGGCATTACCAATCTCAGATTTTAAAAACGTCTGCCAAACGCGCCCAACTTCTGACTTAACAAAAGCATCATCAAAATTTGAAGATACAGAAATATACTCCGCACCCTTTGTATAATAACCAAGTGCGTCCGAAAGCGTTGGCTTAAAGTCCGAACACTGCCCCAGCGTGATATACACCACGGGATTACTAAAATTACACATACTCATGACAAAACCTTTTTCTCTTGAATAAAGACTTCAAGCATAGTGCGATAGAAAACTCTTTTTAACATGCCGTCACGCTCGTCATTGTAGGTTTTCTCCAGAAGCTCCAGTTTCTCTTTGTAGCTTGATATAAAGCCGTCAAGTTTTTCCAATATTTGAACGAATTGCGCATCTGTAGCTTGATTTTCTAGGGCTTGTGCGTGTTTTTGCAGATAGTCGGCAGTGTCATCGTCAAGGTTTAGATACGCCGAAAATACATCATAATCTACAAACTGGTCGGTGATATTCTGCATTGTGTACAAAATATTGTCCGTGCCGTCCACGATGTAACGATAACTTTTGCGATTTTTGAAAATCACGTCCATGTACAGCATTTGCGCGAAATGGCTGTATTTTACTTCGCTTAGGTCGATTTTTTTTAGTTCGCTACGCAGATTTGCTATATATTCGCGAATTGCTATCTCATGCTTAATGCGTTCGCTAAACCCATGCATGTAGATGAACACGCCTTTTGCATACTCAATATCGGGCATGTCAGTTTCGTGCAGATACTCCGTGTCGAATAACGGCGTTTGGAATTTCTCACGGGCAGGGTCGGATAGAAATTCGTTTAACTCGCTGATTGCGGCGCGGGCTTGCGAAGCGTTTAAGGCTTTTTCGATTATGGCATTCTCGATATTTTGGAAACGCTTGCTTAGGTCTACTTGGTCGCCGTAATAGCCGTAGTAACTGCGGGTGCGTTCTTCCAAGCGGATAATTTTATACTCAAGTGCTTGGTCGAAGATTTCGCGAAGACGTTTGTTTTTTGCACGTTCGCGGGTGTTTTCGTAATCTGTTGTCCAAAGTTTGTCGTAGTTGGGGGACGGTAGTTCCTTCCAATTGCGTTCGGGGCATTCGTATAGATGAAGCCCTGCGATTTTATTCAATGACGTTTCGTAGACGGTTTCGTACTCGTTAAGTTCCGTGTAGCAGTACAGCGCGACTGCTATTTTTAAGTTTAGCATGTACAGTCGTGTACTCATCTTGCTGGATTTTACATTGGAAACGCGCCCAGACATGTTTAACTGCCGCACAACTCCGCGAATTTGCGGCGCGTTGTATGGCACAGAAAGATACGCATACGGCGGAAACACAATATGCAACCCACTGGGAACGTGATTAATCGGAAACATAACCTTCGCGCTATCGTGAAGGCTGTTGATTTTTCCTGTCACATATTCCTCAAGGCTTTCGCCTTCGGCGTTTGCCATCATCGACATATAGTAGTCCATTGATTTGTGAACCACATTTTGGAATTGTTGCGTTATGAACTCGTTCAAATTATCCACCAATTGTGTGCCACTTGGGGCGTTCCACGTAGTAATCATATCTTTTAGCAGACGCTTTAGGGCTTGCTTGTAGTCCAACGCCTTTTTAGAATCCTCATCTTTTTCAAAGGCTTCGCAAAATTCCCTTGCACCCGCTAGTGAGCGCGTGAAATTATCATGCTGAATATCCGAGTTTTGCGCGTTTTTGAATTTATCAAAAAGTTCTTTGTAGGCGTTTAGGATTTCGCATAGGGTGTCAACTGTTTGGTCTGAAAATTTATTTAGCTTGGATAGTACAGATTCATAAATATAGTCGATTGCGTCGTACATTAGATTTTTGCCGCACGCACGCAGGTAATTCTCATTCGCTTCGATTATATTTGATGTTGTGGATTTTTTTCCGAGGTTAAATATTGACTTGCTTAGAAGCTTTGCCATAGTCGCTTGGCGGCTTATTTCCATTGCGGCTATGCTATCGCGGTGTTCACGCTTTTGCTGAATATCGCGTTTACGAATGGTATCTATGCCTCGCATTACTGATGCTTCGTGCAAGTCGGAAAGTAGCCGCAATGTGTAATACGGGCCTCTTTCTAGGTCGTAGAAATTTTGGTATAGGGTGTTGTTTTGGTCTGCGAGGGCTTCTGTGAACTGGGATATTATCGTTTCTGCGACTGTGTTGTAATGGTCTTTCATGCGGTTTAGTTCGCTTTTTACTGCGTCCTCTATGATTTCGGGGCGTTGTTGCAAAACCAAATGGTCGTATTGCTGAAAACTGCGCGTTTTGGGTTTGTCGGCGGTTAGCACACGCTCCAAAGTTGGAAGGTCGATTTTAAAGGCTTCCATTGTTAGCTTGGAATCCTCTATTGTTGGGTTTTTGTCGCTTATCGGGTCAAGTTCAGCAAACATTTTTGATGTGAGATAGTTTAGCAAATACTCAACAGGAAGCAACGCGCTGGACGCGCCAACCGTGTTGTAAATATAATTTACGGGCTGCTTCTGGATATGCGTCATCAAAAACGCAGAACGGTTGTTCTCGATATTGGAGAGATAGGAACTTATTGTGTAACTTTGCCCGTCGGTTACTTCTTCGCTTGCTATGAAATTTATTACTGTTTCGGCGGCTACGTTCATGCAGTAATTTTTTGCGGCGGGGACTAGCTTGCCGTTTTCGTCCTTCGCGCTTACTAGATGGCATAGGTCGTATGGTGGTTCTGAAGATTTTACGTCTAGGTCGGCGAAAGTTTGCTCGAAGGTGTCGCCGTTGCGTTCGATGTTCATTAAGTAGTCAAGTTCTTTTAGCGCGGCAAACCCGTTTGCTTTGATGTTTAACGCCGCCGAGCCATCTATCATGCTGTCAGACAAGGTTACATCTGGTAGGAATACCATTCCTATGTTTTCGGTTTCAAAGCCTTTTTGTTCGGCTATTTTGCGCACGATGTATGGCACGTCTATGAAAACACCGCTTCCTGTTCCGCCAGCGCAACCTGTTAATATGAAGACATATAGTAGGTCGTTTGAATTACGATTTACGGTTAAACGATTGATTTTTTCAGTAAGCAAACTGATTACGCGGGTGCTGTTAATTGTAAGAAGAAGCCGTCCTGCTTGACGGATTCCACCTGCACCGTGTTTCACCTGTTGCAGTCTAAGATTTCCCGCAATCCAATTTTGCGTTGAGTTTTTAAACACGGTTTCGCGATTTTTGTATATGGACGTTAGGTTTGCGTTGTCCAACAGCAAAAATTCATCTTCTGTGAAAGATGTTCCCATGTAGTTCATGTTTAACATGTTGTCGTCGGAGTCTAACGCCATGTATTCTATTTGTGCGGGTTTGTCTAGTTTGCGCCCACCTGCGGATACACCTTGCTTAAAATGCTTGCTTATCGACCGCTTCACACGAATTAGAGCCTCTGCGCCTGTTCCGCCGAGGCCTAGTATTAGAATTGGTTTGTCTATTGCGTCTGTTCTTGTGCCTTGCGTGGATATTCCGCCGCCGTATTCGCTGTCCAGTGCTTGCAGTTCAGCCTTCGTTTCTGCCGACAACTTCATGTTATAACCTCACAGTCGTTAATGGCTTCGAGACGTGCTAGTTTTCGTATGCTCTGTAAGTTACTTCTAAACGTGGGGATTCACCCGCTATGAAAAATAATAATTGCTGCCCGTCTTCCCAGACGATTTTGCTTTTGCCTATAACATTGCCGTCGCTGTCTGCAATGTTGCAGTTTGAGCCGCGTTTGGTTACGTAGATTATTGGACTAACTCCCTGCAAGCCAGGGGCAAGCTGAATATCCCAGATTGGTATTCGCGATTGAACAAGTTTATCAACTTTTTCGCCGCCTAGGCTGTTGCTTAGAAATTCCATCAAGGACATTTGCCCTGCGAAGGTGCTTAAATCGGGGGCTTCTAGGGCGGTGTAATTGCCGTCTGAAAGACGTGCGCGAAGTTCTAAATGCCCTGTGAATACGCGTTGTTTCATGCGACTGACCACAATCAAGCGTATGAGCAATACGGCAATTACTAGGGCTATGGCGATTCCGATTAGTATGAATGCTATCGGGCTTCCTGTGTCTATATCTTCGTATTGTGGCGGTGGGGGAGTTGCTTCTGTTATTGGTTCGGGGGTTTGTTCTGGTTCGGGTGGTAATGCGGCTAATTCTGCTAGAACTTCGGGGTCAAATGTAATTGGGAAAAATGTAGTTGTTTGGCTAAAAGCTGGGTGGGTTATGCCTATGTTTATTCGTACATCTTGCGGCGGGTCTAGCTGAAACTCTAGCGTAAATGCGGTAGCGGTGTTCACCATTGGGAAGGTTGCTACATGGTTTTGTTCCATATCGTAAACGGACATTTCCGCTACGGATTCGCGGAAAAGAGTTTGAAGTTGCGAGGCTGGTAGCGGCGAAATAAACCCAGCTTGCACCATAATAGGCTGGTTTGGGTCGAAGAAAACACCGTCATCATCGACATTGGGCTGGGTTACAGACCACGACACGCTTACATTGTAATTGTAGATTAGATTGACCGTGATTCTATCTTCGGGCAGACCGCGTACACTTAAAAGCCAATCGCCAACCATGGGCGAAAGCACTTTTATCATAGAGTAACGGTTTGCATATGTTAGTGTGTACAATTCGCCATCGAATGGGACTTCGCGACCAGAAGGGTCAAAAAGACGCACGCTTGCAATGGGGCGCGAGGATAGCATTATTATATTAGCTTCTGAAACAAATGGGCTGGGGATTGGAATGACTACCTCGGCGTAGGTATCGCCTTCCGCTACAATTGTTGTAACTTCCGTGAGGGAAGAACGTATGTGGCTTGCGAAAATTTCATTAAAAACCTGCGGAAGCGCGTCGGCTTCCTCCGCTATGAAGTAACTAGCGTTAGTGCGATTTGCTATTTCCTGTAAAAAGTCTATGTTCAACGCGCCGTCATAATTCAAACCTATTGTGTAAATTGGCACATTTCCTACGTTGTCTACTGCCCACCAAGCATCTTCGTAGGAGAGTTCTGTGGTGCGGCCATCTAGTTGAGTACCAAGGTCAATTCTTCCGTCGGTGAATAGGATTATTATTGGGCTGTTGGTTGCAATTGGGTCTTCGTTTATCATTTCGGCGGCGGTGCGTAGGGCTAGACCAATATCCGTCCAGCCGTGGTACACGAAATTCGAGATTTCCTGCCGAATTTCATCACGCACAGAAATTTCCCCAATTGGTGTAAGTGGACGCACTGTATGCAAATTGCCCGAAAACTCAACAATTCCTAGGCGCGAGTTTCTGGTTTCCATCATATCCATAAATAATGACGCGGCTTCTAAGGTAATCCGTTCGGGGTCAGAGGTACGCATTGAACCGCTTGTATCAATTACCAAAATTGCATCAATACCCTCAGTAGCATCGGCGGCGGAAATTTTTGACGTGGTTCCTTCAATAAACATAGCGAAAATAACAAAAAACATAAGCACAAAAAATAACCGTATTCCGCGTTGCGAATGACGAGTGGCAAACATCTACATCTTTCCTTCCAAATTTCATACAAAATTACTAAATTTTTGGCTTGTATCATTGTAATATGATTGGCATTTTTTGTCTAGCCCCTTGGTATAGCATTTCCAGTTTGACTTAGCGCGTGTTAGCCTGTTTGTTTTTGATGTCATTTAGTTTGAAAATGCCCGAGAATCCAGTATTCTCGGGCATTTGTTTTTTAGGTTATTGGCGAAAGGCGATTGTGTCGCTGTTAGTTGAAGTCCGCGGGGTTTAAAATTCCTTCAAAATGTTTGAATGGAACAAAAACTTGACCGTTTTCACTAAACGCTAGGTGAGGAATTTCGATTGTTTCGCCATTGGTTGTGAATTGCGCGTTGCCGTCCCATACTGAGAAGTTTGTAAAAGTACCGTCCATCACCATATAACCTTCGGGGTTAAACCAAATTTTAGTGTTATCTTGACCAACCATGGATTCAACTTCGCGGTGTGTGAGCAAGGAAGGTTGAATATCCGCACCAAATGCCAGTTAGAAATTCAAGCTTCCATTGCTGTTGCTGGAAATAAGCAAGTCATACCTACTGAAATAAAGTTGACGTGCTTCCAAGAAAGCGTCAATATTTCCGTTAAATTCAGCAAAGCTTGGGGGATTTTGTATTTGTATTTGCATTGGCCAAGTTAGCCACAAATATTCCGCATCAGATGACCATGCGCCTAACAATGCGGGGTCGGTGTTTGCGTTGTAATATATCCTTTCATCAGAATTAGTGTTGGCTGGCGAATGATTGGATTGCGCCTGTACCGCAAACAATCCACTGGCAGCCAGCATTGAAAACATAATTACACAGGCGACAAGTATACCCGCCTTTTTTTTGCTCATATCCATGATGGACAAAATCCGTTTTTTCATGATATTTCTACCTCCATAGAAATTAGTTGACAAAGCTGTTTTGAAACTGTTTTGCGCAACGTCTATTATTATTCCGCCGTAAAATTGACGGGTGTTCATGTTTGCGTCGCGCAAAACTTCTGCGTCGCATGACGCTTCGCACAAGACATTAATTGCTCGGTTCATCATGTATACAACAGGATTAAACCAATGCAACGCTGTTGCCGCCATTACTAAGCACTTGTACAGTAAGTCTCTCCGCTTATAATGCACAAGCTCATGTTTGAGAATGAAAAGTAATTTGTCTTGTGGCAGGTCAATTGTGGGCAGCAGTATTTTGGGCTTGATTAACCCAATCATCATAGGGCTTCCCGCGAATGTACATAAATAAATTGGAATCCGTCGCATTATCCCCATCTCTGTTTTAAGATTTCCAAGCAACGACAATACCTGTTCGTCTGTGATTTCTATGCTCCAACGCCGCACGGCTTTTGCAAAACGATAATGTTTTATGCAATGCAGGGCAATGAACGCCATTGCTCCCATTAACCAAACCACGAATCCAATCTGCCACAATGAAATACTTAGTGTCGTATCAGCAATTATCGCATTCTCGATAAATGGTTGCGATTGGGTGTCGAGGTCTAATGTTTCGCCGATTAGCATAACGGATACTGGTGCATTCGCTGGAACTTCTACGCTAACAAGTGCGCCGTCCCATTGTGGTCTGAAAGGAATAATTAAACCAAGAATGATAATCAGCCAAACGTAATACCGCCCTTTTTCAGAATATCTTTTTGAAAGAAACGGCGTACTAGCCATATACAAAAGCGCGAGTACCGACATTGTAACGGAGCAAATTAACAATGCAATCAAAAAGTTTTGCACACTATTCCCCCCGACTGTTTAGTAACTTCCGTAATCCATTTATATCCTCGTCAGTTAGTGCATCGTTGTTGTACATAGTGGTGACAAGATTTAGAAATGAATTATTGTGAAACTGATTCAGAAAATTACCCGTTTCAAATTTAAGATAATCTTCGCGGTTTACCAGTGGGTAATAGGTACGCTCCTTGCCGATTTTTTCTGTTCGCAAGAAACCACGCTCCACAAGCCGCAGCAAAAGTGTAATTGCCGTTTGCACTTTCCAACCTTCATTGTTACCATGCTGTTTCATTACAATGTTGGCTGTAATAGGTGGCTCATTAGCCCAAACAACCTCCATGATGTCAAACTCCGCGTCCGGTAGTTTTTTCATCTTCTCCACAACCTAGCCTCCTTTTAAAAATTTTGTTATACACGCGTCTATATTTAAACTATACAAACGTCTAAAATAAATGTCAACAAGAATTTTTTAAATGCGGCTGTGCCGCCCGCTTGCTTTTTCGTTGACAAAATCATATAATGAAATTGTATCGGTTTCGTTTTTTGGGGAGGTTATCTACATGTTTGAAAGCCTAAGAAGTAAAATGATTTTTCCTATAATTGTGGTTTTATTGTTGCTGGTTGCGTTTATGATTATATTTGTGCGTTTTTCCGCGCACAATTTGGCGGCAACGCTTACTGCTGAACGCATTGATGCGGTGTCGTCTTCGGCTATTACTTATCTGGGGCGCATAGAAGAAGGTAATCGCATGAATACGCTGGTTGTTTCGCAAAGCCAAGACCTTGCATGGTTTGTTCGCATGTGGAATGTTGGCACTGCCAACCCAACCCAGCATCGTGCATTGTTTTCTAGTTATTTGAATAGTTATTTGCGCGAAGGTGGTCAAACTCCTTTTCTTAGGGATGTAACTTCTTTTATGGTGACAGACGCTAGAGGAAATATAATTATCCACTCGCATGAGGTTGATAGTTATGGCGATTCAGGGCTTGATACGTCTGTGGTCTATGCTGCGCATCATAATGGCAGAATTTCTACAGCTTATGTATCTGACACTGTGATGCCTATGGGGCTTTATACATCTGCGCCTATTTTTGATATGGACGGAGTAACACTTTTGGGAACAATCACTGGGGTCTTGGATTTTGATGTGGTTGGGTTTGCGGATTACATAGCAAATACTTTCAATGCAGAAGCTTCCATTTACGCCCGTGATTTCTCTGTGGAGCATGAAATCGTGTACCATGTGGCTATTACTTCCTTGCGCGACAGTTACGAGAATCGTTTGATTGGGACACCTGCAAATGACGCAATGGTTAGGCGCGTTATAGACGGCGGAGAACATGTTCCTATCGAAGTTCGGATTAATCGCACGCCGTACAATGCGTACTTCTTCCCGCTAAGCGGCGGGGACGGTACGCCTGTTGGTATGTTTTTTATTGGGTTTTCTAATGAGCAAACGGTTTCGGCTACTAATGCTATGCAAACCGTTTTGTTAATTATCGGCTTTTTAGGGCTTGCGGTTGCGGTTGTGGTTACGCTTTCTGTTATGCTTAAACTGCTTACGCCGCTTTCTCGGCTTGCGTCTGATGCCCGCGAGGTGGCAAAAGGTAACACCGCAATTAATTTCCGCACGAATAAGAAAGACGAAATAGGTCAAGTATCAGACGCTTTCGCCGCAGTGGTGCAAAACCTTAATATTTTAAAAGAAGACATGCAAAAAGGCGAAACAGAAATTAAAAATGGAAATCTTCTGTATCGCTTGGGGGATTCCCGTTTGCAAGGCGGCTTTGAAGAAATTTTATCTACAATCAACGTAGCACTGGACGCGAGTAATACCATCTTCGAGATGCTTACCGAACCAGTTCTAATTGTTGACTGCGAAATGAAATTACTATATGCAAACAAGGCAATACGAACCCATGTGGGCGAAGACCGCAATTATTCTGGTACGCATATAAATGATTTTCTGCACGGGAATGTTGCCGACCATCACGCTATTCAGAAGGCATTCAGCACGGGAAATCCTGTGCGGGAAGCAGAAATTCAATTGCAATTAAATCCAAGCACCGCATTTGACTTGCAAATGAGTTGCATTCCCTTCAAGGCAGACGACAAAGTTGCAGGAATGGTGCTATTGCTAACCGACATGTCCAACGTAATGCAAATGAAACGTCTAGGCGAAAAACGCAGTGCATACCGCGCCCTTCGCACAGAAAAAGTAACCGAAACAATAATCTCCGCCTTCGAGAAGGGCAACTTAGATATTGAAATAGTAAAAAGCGAATTTGACGAGGACACAAAAGAAATTGCCGTCCGTCAAGATTCTATCGACCTAGTGGTTAAAAACGCAACAGACACCGTAAAAGGTTATGTAGATGAAATTACCGCAACCCTTCAAGCCATTGCAAATAACGATTTCGCAGTGGAAATACAACGCGAGTTTCTGGGGGATTTTGGTTCTATTAAGGAATCCATTCAAATGATTACGGAATCCGTTTCCGCGTTGGTTGCGGAAATTCAAGCTTCGTCGGTGCAGGTGGAAACTGGCGCGTCAGAGATTTCCAATGCCGCTTCTGGACTGATGTCAACATTTGAAGAACAAGCAACCGCAATTTCAGATATTCGCGCCGCGATTGCATCTCTAACCGAAAAAACCCGCAAAACCGCCGAAGACGCAAGCGAGGCAAACAATCTCTCCATGATGGTGCAAGAAGCCGCAAGCCAAGGCAACACCCACATGCACGACATGCACGAGGCCATGGACGAAATTAAACAATCATCAAGTGAAATAGCAAAAATCGTAGGCATAATAGAAAACATTGCCTTCCAAACAAACCTATTAGCCCTAAACGCTTCTGTAGAAGCCGCTCGCGCAGGCGTACACGGAAGGGGCTTTGCAGTAGTAGCAGACGAGGTAAGAAACCTAGCAAGACGCAGTGCCGCCGCCGCAAAAGAAACTTCCGAAATGTTAGCAAAGTCTCTAACCCGCGTAGAAGTAGGCGCGTCAAAGACCCAATTAACCTCTGATGCCCTAAGCAACATAGCAGAAATAACCGCCAACGTAGCCAACGTAGTAGCCAACATTGCTCAAGTTTCCAACGAACAGGCAAACGAAATAGGCACAATCCAACTAAGCATGGAAACAGTTTACCAAGGTCAAGTAAACAGTGCCAACAATGTAGAAGGCAACGCGTCCGTAAGCGAAAAACTATCCAGCCGCGCCAGCATGTTACGTTCGCTAATTGGGCAGTTCAAGATTAAATAGCAACGAGCGACACAGTCGCGTTTCGCCGATAACCTGTATTGCAAAGCTACATGTACGTCTCGAAGCCAGATATGGTTTTCTAATCTGAAAAAGCGGCACAGCCGCATTTCGCCGATTGTCAAATAGAGCGGCAAGGAGAGGATAAAATATAATGAAATTTAAGAAAACATTTATTGTTGGTTTAGTATTAGGGCTTGTGCTGGGGTCTGTGATGATTGCAAGTGCTATGTCGGTAGCTACTGATGATACAGTAGTCAATATAACCGAATATGGTGAATACACTCAAGCTAATGGCGATACTATCCCTACAATCAGAGAAGATGATAGCTTTGAAATATCACACCTAGAATCAGGTAGTGCGATACTGCTTGGTAGAGTTGAACTCGAATCTGGTATGCTACTTCATAACCATTTTTCTGCTGAGGTGCATGGAGGACACATTATCATAGGCATCAGTACTTCCCCTTACCTCATTGAAGATGCAAACATTCCACTTGCAATGCAGGATTGGATTGACAAAGGAGGCTGGCTTGCTATAACTTTTAATCCAACAAGACCTCCTTTTACGTTTACTAGCAATGAGGATATAGTTGCTTATGTATACCTAATTAATTGTTACAACTATCATCAAGGTGCTATTGAAAACATTAGAGGTAGAGTGTGGATAACTGAAAGCGAAATTTCAAGTGATTAATGGATTTTTTCCATAGTGGTAACACGCCGTAATCTAAAAAACCAGCCTTTTGTTAATACAAAGTGGCTGGTTTTTTGTTTGCATTTTCATAGTAGCAACACGCCCTATAACCATTCAATAGTGCCAGATGGTTTTGGTGTAATATCGTAAACAACGCGGCTTATTTCTGGGATTTCGCTTGTGATGCGGGACACTGCGCGCTCTAGGGTTTTGAAGGGAACGCGGGTTGCGGAACATGCCATAAAGTCATCAGTGGTGATGGCGCGTAGGGCTACTACTCTGTCGTATGTGCGGGTGTCGCCTTTTACGCCTACGGATAGAGTATCTGTGATTACTGCAAAATACTGGCTTGGACGGGTTGCCATTGTTTCTATTTCCTCGCGGAAGATTGCATCAGCTTGGCGAAGAGTGTCAAGTTTTTCTACAGTGATTTCACCTATAACGCGCAAGGCAAGCCCTGGCCCGGGGAAGGGCTGGCGATTTACCAACGCAGGGGGAAGTTTCAGCCGTCGCCCCATATCGCGTACTTCGTTTTTGAAAAGCATTGACAGCGGCTCAATTATTTGGTCGAACCCTAATTTTTCGGGCAAGCCGCCTACATTGTGATGGCTTTTAATAGTAGTGCCGTATGCCCCGCCAGATTCTACAATATCGGGATAAATTGTGCCTTGCGCTAGGAATGGGATTTTGCCAAGCTTCTTGGCCTCTTCTTCAAAGACGCGAATGAACTCCTCGCCTATTATTTTGCGTTTTTTTTCTGGGTCAACAACGCCTTTTAGTTTTTTCAAAAAACGGTCGGCGGCGTTTACGCGAATGAAATTCAAATCCCTGTTGGCGAAAGCTTCCTCTATTTCGTTGCCTTCGTTTAGGCGCATTAGGCCGTGGTCTACGAAAATGCATGTAAGCTGTTCGGGAATCGCTTTTGCCAACAGCGCGGCACACACAGAAGAATCTACCCCACCCGATAGCGCGAGCAAAACTTTTTTATCGCCAACGGTTTGGCGTATTACATTAATTTGCGTGTCGATGTAATCTTTCAATTTGTACTGACCTTTTGCGTGACATATATCGAATAGGAAATTGCGCATGATTAGCCGCCCGTCCTTGGTGTGCGAGGATTCGGGGTGAAATTGCACGCCATACATTGTTTGGTTCTCAAAAGCGGCAATCCCGTTTTCGGCGGTAGCAGTTTGGGAAAATCCCTTTGGAAGAGATTTTACTACTACCACATCAGAATTATTAGCCCACGCAGAGAACGCCAACGGCAAGCCCTTAAATAACAGCGAATCAGATGTTACCTCCACATTGACCAGTTCGCCTTCCGCGCTTTTGGTGGCTTTTCCTACTTTGCCGCCTAGCATATGGCACATTAATTGCATTCCGTAATCAATGCCCAAAACTGGGCGACCTATTTCAAATATTTTCGGGTCGCATTTCATAGCATTGGGCGCGGTTACGCTGTTCGCGCCGCCTGTTAATACAATGCCTATGGGGTCGATTTCCAGAATCTTCTCCAGCGGAATATTTGCAGGTAGAATTTCCGCATACACATTCGAGCTGCGAATCATTCTAGCCACCAATTCCTTGTATGGCCCACCGAAGTCCAGCACCAGAACTACTTCTTTTTTTGTCTCTTTCACGCTCATATAACAATCGTCCCCTCGAATACTTTTTCACAGCTTCCTGTCATGTATACGGCTTCGTCTGTGTATTTTACGGTTAGTACGCCGCCTTTTAACTGCACTTGAATATCCGTGTCTTTGTCGCAATAACCCATCAAAACCGCCGCTACTGCCACCGCACACGCGCCTGTACCGCAAGCCATTGTTTCGCCAGAGCCGCGTTCCCACACACGCATTCTGATATTGTTGCGGCTTACAATATGCGCAACCTCAAAATTCACGCGCTTTGGAAAAATTTTCGCGTATTCCATCATTGGGCCAACAACTGGTAAATCAAAATGGTCTATGTCGTCGTGGAAAATTACCGCGTGGGGATTCCCCATGTTCACGCAAGTAATTTCATATTTCTGCCCTTCGACATTTACGCTACGCCCGATTATGCTTTCGCCAACCAAGTCCACGGGGATTTCTTCGGGCTTCAAAAACGCATGTCCCATGTCCACCCGAACGGCGTTCACCATGCCATCGAAAACAACAAGCTCTAGCTTCTTTATTCCGCTCAAAGTCTCAACTTCCAAATGTGACTTTGCCGCACGTCCACTTTCATACAGATACTTACCAACGCATCTAATCGCATTGCCACACATGCCGCTTTCGCTTCCGTCTGTGTTGAACATTCGCATTTTAGCGTCGCCCACTTCCGACGGCAGAATCATTACAATTCCATCACCACCAACGCCCTTATGTCTATCAGTCAACCTACGTGCAAGACTTTCGGGTTCTGCAATCTCTGTTTCAAAACAGTCGAAAAATACATAGTCGTTTCCGCAACCATGCATTTTTACAAAATGAAAAGTGCCAAGCCCCTCCCGTCCGTCTAAATTCACGGATTCATTGGATGCTTGACACGCTGATGTTTTATTATTCATTGTTTCCCGTCCTTCCATTAACGCGTTGCCACTCTTTCGGGCAATAATCGCTTACTTGGAAGGTACTATAAATTACGAATACCGTCAACTGTTTTTAAAATCGTGAGGTAAACTTTTTTATGAGTTACTGGCTTCGAGACGTATGCGTAGCTTGCAACGCATGTCATCGGCGAAATGCGGCTTTGCCGCTATTTATGTGACTTACGCGACAACGCCCAGCGTTGAGTGGAGTCTTTTATAGTGTCCTTGCATATTTTTAGAGTAGCATGGAAACTTACTTGCCCGTCAGAAAATTCTTTGAAGTTACGGGCTATTGCTGCGTCTTCCATTGTCATTAAGCTATCTAGTAGCGCGGTTATTCCTAGGCGCATGAAAATAGCGCGTACTTCAAAGCATTCTTTTATGAATGCGTCGCGGTCTTCGTCGCTGTGAACTAGAAAGGCTGGCGTATAATTACCTAGGTCGCGCCTGTAGTTATTATAGAAATCCGTTAGCGCGTCGAAGTAATCTTGAGTGTTGTAAAAAAATCGCGTGCTAACGGTTATATCAAATTTGCCAGATGAGGCAAGTTTTTTTAAATCGTATGTTTTGCCTTTCATTGCCGCCCCCCTTGATGGAATTTTTTATTGGAAACCGCATATGCGGCTTGCAATGCAGGTTGTCGGCAGAATATGGTTGTGCCGCTTTTTTTATTATACCACTAAGATAGCATGTGTGGGGGTATTTTTTACAATTTTTGAATACTATTTCGTCCAACGTGTACATATAGTAAAGCATGTGTGTTGATTCGGGAGTTTTGAACGGAGGAAGTTTAATGGGTGATTTGACTACAATATTGCCTTCATATTTCGGATTTTCTGGGAAAAAAGCTACGCGGGAACGGGGTTCTTATCTATTGCAAACCGCCAACGCAATTTTTAAGATACATAAAACCAACAGCAGTGCGCGTGAAATTATAGCAAGATATAATTTGCTAAAACGACTAGAAGAAGCAGGATTTTCATGCACCGACGGAATCATGCCAACTACTTCGGGTACGCCATTTGTCACCCTAGGGCGTGATACTTTTGTGATGGCGCGACATATCGCTGGGCGCGACCCCGATTTAAACAGCATCAAAGATATGCAGTTGGTTTTGGAAAGTTTGGCGCGTTTTCATAACGCCGCCAAAGGATTTGGTGACGTACCCCCTACCCCACCACTTACAGAGGTTTTCGCAAAACAATCCGCTGTGCTTGCGAATGCAGTAAAACAAGTAAATCGCCGTCCACGACTTTCGGATTTCGATGTGCTTATGTTAAAACATGCTGATTTCTATGCCACCCGTGCCACTCGCGCCGCAGAAACCCTAGCCGCTACTGATTACGAAACGCTTCACGCCAACGCATTGGCAAGTTATAGCATATGCCATAACAACCTAAAAGAAGAAAGTCTCCCCATTTTCGAGGAAGCCTGTTTTATAACCCGCTTCGATGAAGCAACCATCGACCTGCAACTTACCGACATTGCTTCTGTTTTGCGTCGTTACGCCCGCAAAAGTAATCGCGAAATTCCCGCCGATAGGCTTTTGGAAATGTACAACAAAATATCTCCCCTGCCCTCTTCCGCAAAGGAGATTATTCACGCGCAGTTATCATTTCCATGGCCTTTCATGAAAACAATTACGCAATTCTACAGCAAAAAACGCAACTTCACACCAGCAGGAATAACTTCCCGCATGACAGATATTTTAGAAGAACAACAAATTTACGACGCTTATGTAAATGACACGTTACAATTATAACACCAATGCCTTATCCGCCATAAAATCGTAGTGAATTTGCGCGGATTTTTGTCGCAAGACAAGGAGGCAGTGACGCGGCGTGCCAGCGGCACGCAAGGAGCAACCGACGCAGGCTTGCGGCAAAAAGACCGCAAAGGCACTACGGTTTTATGGCGGATAAGGCACTAGGGAGTGTTGCCATTCTGTAATGGCAACACTCCCTAGTTTATTTAATCTGCTTGCTCGCGTATCTTCTTTTCGATTTCATCTGTTAAATCTTTGTTCATAAAATCTATTGCGCCTAGGCGTATTCCCTGTAACTTTTCGTTGGGATTCTCCCTGTCCGTAATCAAAATTACAGGAACATTACGTGTTTCGTCCATATATTTTAATGCAGACATCACTTCAAACCCTGTCATATCGGGCATATGCACGTCTAATAAGATTACACTGGGGCGTGTATTCATTGCCATAGTAATTGCAGAATATCCGCTATTAGCTGTAAACACTTGATACTTGTCTTGCAATATGTCAACCATTAAGCTAATAAACTTTGGCTCGTCGTCCACAATGAGCACCGTGCTTGTACGCATTAGGCATCACCTGCCTGCCTGCCTGCCTGCCTGCCTGCCTGC
>WQVV01000018.1 GCA_009785665.1 Defluviitaleaceae bacterium | reverse complement strand
GTTTGAAATTGGGCTTCGTCTGTCGTCAATTCTGTAGCGTTCGCAGAATTGACCCGTCCTCAGCCCATTTCAAATCGAAACGCCTATATGGCGGGTCGCGAATTTTCCGACCCGCCATATTAATGACGCACATTTTACATTACTTTCTTTTTAACCGCAAGCCAGAGTTCAATGTAACCGTATTCATCGTCGCCGCCGTATAGTTCCATATCAAGACCGCCGACTTGCTCATAATTTGACGTTGGCAACCATTCGGAAAAAATACGTTTGTAGAGGGACTCAATTACCGTACCCATATTGTCGTACTCGAACTTCTCTGATGGGAAAATTGCCCATGTATGCGCTGGTATATCCGCAATGGTGTAACCCGCAACATTGCTGTTTGAACTACGGAATGCACATAACATATATGGAAAGGTATTGGCTTCGGTTTTTCTGTAATCGCATACGGCGTGAACTTTGCCTAAATTTTTTCCCACAAATGTAGGCAGGTCGCCCGAATCCATTTCCAGTTTGTCATGCGCGCCATTGGCGAGACACTCACACCATAGGTCGCTTGGTTTTCTTAGCGAGGGGTCGTTTTTTCCGTTAGTAATCCCCGCTTCTGCATCAAAAACGCCCTCAATTCCGAAAACTTGAAAAGCCTCTTTTGTTTCAATGCGATAATCCATTTCCTTCTCTCCCTTGATTGAAATTTGGAAGGACATTCTTGGATATGCCTTTAGCGTTACGCCATCGGTGCGCGCTTCCGTTGGCGTAACCCCGTGCAATTGCTGAAACGCCCGCGAAAATGACACTGGCGAGTCATAGCCGTATTTCATTGCTATGTCGATAACTTTGATATTGCTGTTTTGCAATTCAAGTGCCGCCAGCGTTAGCCTGCGTCTGCGAATGTACTCAGAAAGCGATACATCTGTAATAAATGAAAACATTCTAAAAAAATTGTGCGAGGAACAGCAAGCAATCTTTGCCAACGTCTCGTGGTCAATTTCGCCATCTAAATTTTCCTCTACATACGTAATCGCGGCGTTCATACGGGTAAGCCAGTCCAAGTCAACCCCTCCTTACGTATCAGTATAAGAGAATAGGAAATAACAAGCGCAACATTTTCTGCCGTCTTCTGCATGGTTATCGCTTAGACATTATACCATACGTATAGTCTAGCATTGTCCATCAATAAAATGTATGGCATAATGAAAAAAATTGAGGAGGCATAAAATATGATTAAAGAAATAGAAAACAATGCAAGGACGGGGCTTAATATACACATAAGACCCGAAACAACTGATGAATACAGTGAAGTCAACGAGTTAATTTACAAAGCTTTTACCGAAAGTTACGGTGCAAAAGAAGGCACAGCTATGTCAGAACGATTTAGTAACGAGCGTAGCAAAGATACATTTATACCAGAACTTTCACTGGTTGCTCTTTTAGAAAATGGAAAAATTGTTGGGCAAGTGGCATTGTACCAAACCGACATAATCACCAATGAGGGCAGGAATACGCAACTTGTTCTTTCGCAAAGCGCGGTTTTACCCGAATATAGAATGAACGGCATAATGCGGCAATTGATAACTTTTGCATTGGATAAGGCAAAAGAAATGGGTTATGTAGCTATATTCTTAGGTGGGCCTGCACATCTTTATGAAAAATTTGGCTTTGAACCATCATACAAATATGGCATTCACCACGAAAAAAGCGGAGAGGTTGAAGGCTATGCGGAAGGCTACATGGTTCACGTATTAATTCCAAATGCACTTGACGGAATAACTGGTACAACCTCATACTATGGTGGCTAGGAAAACCAATTTACAAAATTATAGAATGGAGAATTAAAATGCTAAGACACATAGTTATGTGGAACTTGCCAAGAAAGTAAATGGAAGAGCAAAAGTAGCAAAAAATTTGAAAATTAACGAGGTGACTAACAATGGATATATTGGCTACTGCTCCTATCCGAAATACATATCAATCCACTATTTTCGATTGGATAGATGCACAGCCTCCTGCGCGTTCCTCAAAAAAGTGGGATTCATTTAGATTCATTGATTTATTTGCGGGTATTGGCGGTATACGCCTTGGCTTTGAAAGTGTTAGCGGTCATTGTGTTTTTTCGTCAGAGTGGGACGAGCAGGCTGCCAAAACATATGAAGCAAATTTTGGCGAAAAACCCGCAGGTGATATAACTCAAATAGATGCAAGGGATATTCCAGATTTTGATATATTGCTCGGTGGTTTTCCGTGTCAACCATTTAGCATAATTGGTGACAAAGAAGGATTTGAACATGAAACGCAAGGCACGTTATTCTTTGATATTTTGCGTATCTTGGACGAAAAAAGTCCTTCTGCTTTTATGTTGGAAAATGTGAGGAATCTTACCGCCCATGACAAAGGCAACACATTCCGAGTGATAATCAAGCACTTGGAAAGTTTGGGGTATCATGTTCAGTCCAAAGTTTTGAATGCCCTTGATTTTGGCGTTCCACAAAAAAGAGAGCGCATTATTATTTGCGGATTTCGTGACAGGGTTGATTTCCATTTTCCGCAACCAATACCACATTACGAAAGACTATCTTTGCTTGATATTCTTGAAGATGAAGAAGATTTAGATAAAAGCCTTTGGGTTCGTGAGTGTATAAAAAACAGCAGAATAGAGCGCATGAAGGTTGAGTTGGAACGCCCCTATATCACACATGAAAATGTTGGTGGGTCTGTTACGCCTCATCACTTTTCATGCGCCCTTAGAGCGGGTGCATCGGCAAACTATATTTTAATAAACAACGAACGTAGACCTTCTCCGCGTGAAATGTTGCGATTACAGGGTTTTCCTGATACTTTCAAAATTGTTGTTCCTTATACTGGTATAAAAAAACAAACGGGCAATAGCGTTGCCGTACCAGTTATAAAAGCTGTTGCGAATGAAATGATAAAAGCATTAAAATCCCATGAAGTAAGGACGATTGAAAATGATAACCAGAGAGCAATCCAAAACAGATATAGATGCGCTCATCAACAAGTCAAGAGTACATCTATATAAACCGATACAAATAGCCGAAATTCTTTATCATTCGCGGATAAACCCAAACTCCATAGACCTCGCTAATCTTGAGGATTATCGCAATAAGAGCAAAAAGTGGCGTGATGATGTGTGCAGGGTTCTACTTGGGCGTACAAGTATGCTTAAAACACGATATTATGAAAATATAAAAGATGAATTTTGGTCTTAGAACCTGCGGTCAATAAATTCAACAGCTAATATTTTTCACAGAAGCATGAAAAACATACAAATACGGCATTCACCACGAAAAAAGCGGAGAGGTTGAAGGCTATGCGGAAGGCTACATGGTTCGCATATTAATTCCAAATGCACTTGACGGAATAACTGGTACAACATCATACTATGGTGGCTAGGGGAATCAACTTACAAAATTATAGAATGGAGAATTAAAATGCTAAGACACATAGTTATGTGGAACTACAAAGAGGGGTTTACAGACGCTGAAAACCAAGAAAATGCCAAGAAAGTAAAATCCGAACTGGAAGCACTAAAGGGATTGATAAGCGAAATTGTTGAGATTAAAGTACACATCAATCCAACTGACGCGAGCAATATGGATATTCTCCTAGACAGCCTGTTTGAGAATGAAGAAACTATGTACGCATACAAAATCCACCCAGAACACTTGCGGCTAATAGAGTTCATAGGTAGTGTATTGCAAAACAGAATGGTTTTCGATTATTATACGGAATGCTGAAAACATTTACCGACGACGAGCTAAGTCTGCGGGTTTTTACGCAGACTTGAGCGACAGAGGAGGTTAATGTTTTCGCACTTCCGTTTACGAAAAAGTATGAGCAAATTAAAATCGCACGCATGTTGGATATGCGTGCGATTTTTTTTACATAAAAAACTGTATCTGGCTTCGAGACGTATGCGCGGCTTGCCAATATGCAGGCTATCGGCGAAATGCGGCTGCGCCGCTATTCTACTACATCAAACTGGCTGTTATACAGTTTCATGTAGATGCCACCTTCTGCTAGAAGAGATTCATGGTTGCCTTGTTCTACAATATCGCCTTCGTGCATTACTAAAATCATGTCGGCACTGCGAATGGTTGACAGCCTGTGGGCAATTACGAAGCAAGTGCGTCCCTGCATTAGATTATCCATTGCGCGTTGAATTTGTACTTCTGTGCGGGTATCAACATTGCTGGTTGCCTCGTCTAGGATAAGAATATCGGGGTCTGCTAGAATTGTGCGAGCGATTGTAAGAAGCTGTTTTTGTCCAGCGGAAATATTATCGGCTTCTTCGTTGATGGGCATTTGGTAGCTGTCGGGGAAGGTGCGAATAAAATGATGCGCTTGAGCGGCCTGTGCGGCTTTTTTTATTTCTGCGTCTGATGCGTCTAGTTTGCCATATCGGATATTTTCGGCAATTGAGCCGTTAAACAGCCAAGTATCTTGTAGAACCATGCCAAAATGCGAACGCAAGCCGTCTCGTGTGTAGTCGCGAATATCCGTGCCGTCCACGGAAATTTTGCCCGAATTAACATCATAGAAACGCATAAGCAGTTTCACTATTGTAGTTTTGCCTGCGCCTGTATGCCCAACAATGGCGATTTTCTGCCCCGACTGAACAGTCGCGGTAAAATTGCGAATTACAGGAACTTCGGGGTCGTAGCCAAAATTCACATTCTCGAAAGCCACATGCCCTTTGATATTTGTTACTGTCGCTGGTGATTCGCTTTCTGGAGATTCTTCTTCTTCACCTAGGAATTTAAAAACGCGTTCAGCCGCCGCCGCCGTCTGTTGAAAAACACTTGCCGTCCCCGCAAGTTGAGCAACGGGGTGTCCAAACTGCCGCGAATACTGAATAAACGCCTGAATCCCACCAATAGAAATATGCCCCCGTAACGCGAAAGCTCCGCCAATTACCACAATGGCAACATAACCAATATTGCTGATAAACCCAATAATAGGCATCATCATGCCAGAAAGAAAATTAGCTTTCCAGCCAGCCCGATAAAGTTCTTTATTATGTTCATCAAAGGCTTCTATTGAACTTTTTTCGCCGTTAAAAGATTTCACAATTGCGTGACTGGTGAACATTTCCTCGATATGACCGTTAAGCTTGCCCAAATTCGCCGCTTGAGCCTTAAAATGCTTCTGCGATTTTTTAACAATAACCCCCATGCAAACCGCCGAAAGTGGCAGAATTAGCATAGCAATCAAAGTAAGTGGTGGGCTAATCACAAGCATCATAACGATAATGCCCACAACAGAAGTAGCACTCATCAAAGCTTGCGAAAGCCCCGAGTTAAGCGTATTTGAAATCGTATCAACATCGTTGGTTATTCTCGAAAGCACATCACCATGCGAGCTTTTATCAAAAAATTTCAGCGGTAGCTTGTGAATTTTATTGCTTATTTGCGTTCGTAATCTATAAGTAATCCGCATACTAACGCCCGCCATGATATATCCCTGTAGATAGTTAAACAGAATGTTAGCACCATGCAAACCAATCATAACAAGCATAATCGTACCAATCCGTCCGAAATCAATGCCGCCTGTACCTTCGCCCATACGTCGCAAACCATAAATAACCTCGTCAGTAGCCCCACCAAGAACCATTGGCGCAAGCACTCCCAGAATATTAGCCGCAATCGCAATCACAGCACACACCGCAATTATTGCTTTTTCCGCGCCAATGTAGGCGGCAAGTTGCCGCATAGCCCCTTTGAAATCTTTCGCTTTCTCTGCGGGCATTCCATGTCGTCGCCCAAAATGAAGCCCTCCGCCTTGTTGCCGCTTATGTTTATTCTCTGACATTGTTCACCTCGTATTTTTAAGCGAGCCCGCCGCTTTTCCATTTCTCAAGTTGATTTTTTTTGAAGGTGGAGAAATTTCCTGTTTCTATTGCTTCGCGAGTTTCACGCATTAGATTGTTGTAGAAATATAGATTGTGCATTACGGCTAGGCGCATTGCAAGCATTTCCTTCGCTTTGAACAGGTGGCGAATATATGCGCGGGTGTGAGTGCGGCATACCTCGCAGTGACAGTCGGGGTCTAGTGGACGTTCGTCGCGTTCGTGGGTTGCGTTGTTCATGTTTAGCTTGCCGCGACTGGTGTATACTTGTCCGTGGCGGCCGTTTCGTGCGGGTAGTACGCAATCGAAGAAGTCGATTCCGCGTTCTATTGCTTCTAATAAGTTTTCTGGAGTGCCTACGCCCATTAGATATATTGGTTTATTTTGCGGCAGATGCGGAACGGTTGCTTCTAGGATTTTGTACATTTCTTCTGCTGGTTCGCCTACTGCTAGTCCTCCTAGCGCGTAGCCGTCTAAATCCATTTCGGAGATTTCCTTTGCGTGTTCAATGCGAATATCATCATAAATGCCGCCTTGGTTTATTCCGAAAATTAATTGTTCGCGTCCTTCTTGTGCGTTAAGTTCCTTCGTGCGTGTTTTGCTTCGTGTTAGCCATCTTGTTGTTCGCGCTACAGAATCGCGAATGTATTCACGGCTTGCGGGAAACGGCGCGCATTCGTCAAACGCCATAGCAATTGTCGCGCCAAGTGCATGTTGAATCTCCATGCTTTCCTCTGGCCCCATGAAGATTTTTCGCCCGTCTATATGCGAATTAAAATACACGCCCTCTTCCTTGATTTTTCGCAACGCCCCCAGCGAAAACACTTGGAATCCGCCAGAATCCGTTAGCACTGGCCTGTCCCATGCCATAAATTTTTGCAAGCCGCCCATGTCGCGAACAACTCCCTCGCTTGGACGCAAATGCAAGTGATAAGTATTACATAACGCAACCTCGCAACCAACCGCACGCAAGTCAGATGCCGACAACGCACCCTTAATTGCCGCCGCTGTGGCAACATTCATAAACACGGGCGTTTCAATTGTGCCGTGTGGTGTTTCTAGTGCGGCCCGTTTCGCTTGGCCGTTTATTGCTTTTATTGTATACATTGTATCTCTCCCTAGCAATTCCTAGAATGTTATCTGTGAAGGGTGTAATTAACGTTCTTATTAGGTGCTTGTTAATATGGTTAATATGTCAGTTGCAAGCCTATTCATGCTTTTTCTGCTTCCATATTTCCAAATAAAATTAAGAATGTTTTTTTCTATTTCCCAATCCTCATAATGCAAATTATCTTTAAGAAATTTGGCTTCTTCTTTCAATTTATTTACTTCGCTTTGTTTTTCCCATTCTGCAAATAGATTTATAAGTTCGTAACGTGTGAAAGTCCCACCACCATTTATCGTTAGGTGATATTCCTCCAGATAGTATTTTAGCGTGTTGAGTTTCATAATCATTTGCTCCTGCACAAAATATAAATTTTACGCACATACCACGTTCATTGTGGTACATAAGTGTGCCTTTTACGTTTCCATTCAGCCAATAAAGCAATTTTCACACCTTAAAACGTATATGCTTTGTAATTATAGCACAATGGAAATATTTGCAGAATCATTTTTAAATTTGACATAACGCAAGCAATCTCCTAAACTTGGAATATGTCATTTTCATGAGGTGCGGATATGAAAAAAATAATTTTAGTTTTATGTTTGTTTGTGTTGGTGGGGTGTAGTGGAAATTATATTCCCGCGACGGAAGAAATCCCAACGCAAACGGAATATCGCATTCTATGGGTAGGAAACAGCCACAGTCGAACGGGTGATTTACCAAGGCAGTTTAGCGAGATAGTAATGATGCATGGGGTAATTGTGAGGTTTTCAACAATTTTTCAAGATGGCACAACTTTGAGCGACCTTGCCGACAGAGTATTTTTGCAATTACAGGAGAATCAGTATGACTATGTAATCTTGCAAGACTGGGGGAGTCGCTGTTGCTCCGATGCGGAAGATTTTTTGTACGATATAAGAAGGCTAAGTGCGGCTGCACATGACGCAGGGACAATTCCTGTTTTATTTAATCCGCCATTCAAATACCAAGACGATTGGCCAAACATGGACTACCAAAGAGCAATGACAGCAGGCCACGAAAATGCGGCGGCGTTATACGACGCGTTATTTGTTGACGTGGCAATGGCGTGGGCTTATGCTAAGGAAAAGCACCCAGAGCTTGATTTATGGCAGTATGGAGGGCATCATGCAAGTAGACGCGGGTCATTTTTTACGGCATCGGTGTTTGCGTCAACGCTGTTTAATATTCATGTCACAGAAGTTTCAATTGTAGCGGTTTACAGTAGCGATTACGTTGAAAAACTTGGTCTTGCGGCATGGGAGTTTGTAACGCAACCATAATTTCCGAGAGGAGTATTAATAAATGTCAGAAGTGAAATTTTTTTCGGGGGAGAACATTCCCCTAGAGATGCACAAGGTACGTATGGTGCAACGGGTTTACCTGCGTGAAATCGAGGAGCGGGCAAAAGCCATAAACGAAGCGGGGTATAACACTTTCCTATTGCGCAACAAGGACATCTTTTTGGACATGCTAACAGACAGCGGCGTAAATGCTATGAGCGAAAATCAATACGCCTCCATGCTACAAGCAGACGACAGCTATGCAGGAAGCGAAACTTACTACCGCCTAGAAAACGTGCTACAAGATATGTTTGGAATGAAGCATTTTCTTCCCGCGCACCAAGGTCGTGCGTGTGAACATATCATATCGCGCTTGCTAGTAAAGCCCGAATCCACCGCAATCATGAATTACCATTTCACCACAACAAAGGCGCATATCAGCGCGTTGGGCGGAATCGTTGAGGAAATCATCATTGACGAGGGACTGGAAATCAACAGCAATCTGCCGTTCAAAGGCAACTTGGACATTAACAAGCTGAAAGCTTCGATAGCGCGTTTGGGCAAGGAAAATATTTGTTTTGTGCGTATAGAAGCGGGAACAAACCTAGTAGGCGGTCAGCCCGTTTCCATGCAAAACATGCGCGAAGTATCAAGAATTTGCCGCGAAGAAGGTTTAACGCTAGTCTACGACGCAAGCCTTCTTTCCGATAATCTATACTTCATCAAAACCCGCGACCCCGATTTCAAAGACACAGATATTCGCGATATAACCCGCGAAATAGGTTCTATGATGGATATAATTTACTTCTCTGCGCGTAAATTAGGCGCGGCTCGTGGCGGCGGAATAATGACTTCCGATAACGAAATGTTCCTAAAAATGCGCGAAATGATTCCGCTATACGAGGGATTCTTAACATACGGCGGAATGTCCGTTCGCGAAATGGAAGCAATGGCAATAGGCCTGCAAGAATCAATGGATATGGACATCATCAGCCAAACGCCAATATTCGTAGAAGTGCTTTGCAAAGAATTGTTGGAAAAAGGTGTTCCCGTAGTAACTCCCCCTGGCGGGTTAGGTTGTCATGTTGACGCAAGACAATTCTGCGCCCATCTTCCGCAAGAACAATACCCCGCAGGTGCGTTAGCCGCGGCCTTCTACCTAGCAAGCGGCGTGCGTGGAATGGAACGCGGTACTCTATCCGAACAACGCAACCCAGACGGAAGCGAAACCCTAGCCCATATGGAATTACTACGCCTAGCCTTCCCAAAACGAGTTTTCACCCTATCCCAAGTAAAATATGTAGCCGACCGCCTAACTTGGCTATACCAAAACCGCAATCTAATAGGCGGTCTAACCTTCGAGGAAGAACCCCGCGTGCTACGTTTCTTCTTTGGAAGGCTAAAGCCAATAGGCAACTGGCCAGAACAATTACTAAAAAAATTCCGCGAAGATTTCGGGGATAGCCTATAGCGACACAGGCGACACAGGCGGCACAAGCGACAAAGCCGCATTTCGCCGATTACATGCATTGGCAAGCTACAGCATACATCTCGAAGCCGTGAACAGTTTCCAAAGTAACAAAAAATCCGTCATGTGTGTTTCGTAAACCGCATGACGGATTTTTTATTACTTAGGAATTTGCATCTGGCTTCGAGACGTATACGCCAGTACGCCAATGCATGTCATCGGCGAAACGCGGCTTTGCCGCTCGTTAATCAATGCCTGTGTCATGGTTTGGCAAGGCCATTCGATAACCCACGCCCATCTCTGTTAGAATGTACTTTGGTTCGCTTGGGTTTGCCTCTATTTTTCGGCGAATGTTTGCCATATTTACGCGTAATACTAGATTGTCGCTGTTGAAAGGCCCCCAGATTTCGTTGATAATTTGTTCGTGGGTTAATACTACGCCTTGATTTTTTGCCAATAGCGATACAATGCGAAATTCTATTGGCGTTAGATGAATTTTCCGGCCATCGGCAATAACCTTTCGTGCTGGAAAATCTATACTAAACCCATCTATGCAAAATATTTTTTCTGTCGCTATCGTGACAGGCATAGAATCCCTGCACATTAAAACCATGTCGTACCCGTCTATGAGAATATCCGCAGTTTGGGCATCATAACCACCTGCGTTAAGCACATCTTTAATTTTGTTTCCCTCAACAGAATCTGTATGAATAACCAAAACTGTTTTCATATCGCATCACCTGCATAAGTATATCACAAAAGCGGCAGCAGCAAAGCCGCATTTCACCATAAAAAAAAGCCGACGGGGGAAACCATCGGCGTGCGCAATGTCTGCGCTGAGAAATGAAATAAAGGAGGGGAAATATCGAAAAAAATTCAGAAGTTGTCAATTTTAGTTGCCAAAGTTCTCACGAACCATAATGGCAAGTTCAACGTGCAAAGTGAGTGCAAACGAGCCACCACGCAGAATACGAATTTCTACAACGTCGCCAATTTCCCGCGAACGGATTGCCTGTTGTAACTGCGCCATATTAAAAATGGGTTGCCCCTCGAAGCCTGTAATAACATCGTATTGCCTAATCCCCGCGAGGTCGGCAGGGCGACCAGGCTGTACATGCTGAACCAGCACGCCCATGTCGGGAATACCCCAGCGTTCGGCTAGGTTGCCGTCATCGTTTGCAAGGTCGTCGCCACCAATTCCGATTGCAGGGGTACGATAATTCGCAATCATGCTTTCAAGAATGGGCGCGGCAATATTTGAAGAAATACTATAACCCATGCCCTCAACGGGCGCAGAGCCGATAATCAGCCCAGTAGCTTGATTAATATTAATGCCAACAATTTGCCCCAAGGTGTTAATTAGTGGGCCGCCGCTATTCCCGTAGTTGATTGCGGCATCAGTTTGCATAACCATTAGCGGATATAATTCCCGAAATTGTCGTGCTGGTAGATAAACAGGTCTTTCCGTCGCACTAATAATACCACGCGTTACGGAAGTCCCTTCACCCATAGCATTGCCAATTGCGAGTACAACATCACCAATTCTCATTGCGTCGGAATCGCCAAAAGTAGCAAACGCTACAGAAGTAACCCCCGCCGCAAACAAATGCTCTTTATAAACATAGGCCACGGCCAAATCGTAATATCTATTAAAATCTACAGGAAACGCAGGGATAGGCGTACCGCCAGCAATGCTAACGTCCCAGCGATAACCGCCTCGAACTACATATAAATTAGTAGCAATAAAAATGCGGTCGGCAGTGTCGGCAAAGATAATCCCCGACCCAAAGCTAGTTTCGGGAAACGGAAACCTAGACCCGTCACGATAAGTTGTAATTCCCACGACAGAAGGGGCAAGCAGTTCCACCATATCAGAAATTGTAGAAACAGCAGGTTCGCTAACATCTTCAAAGACATGAAGCGTCCCCGTTAATGAAGCACTTTCGGGATTATTGCCCTGCATATCAAGATTTATACCTTCACCAGAACGCCCAGTAAAAAAAGCCCATCCAGACCCAATTCCAAACCCAAGCATTCCCGTGCCAATAGTACACACAAAAAATAAAATAACAGCCGTTTTAACCCAAGATTTACGGGGCGTAGCTTTTATAGTTTCACGATAAAACCCAGTAGGCTCTAGCGAGAAATTATCAAAAGCCTTATCCTCCTGCTCTTGCGGAACAATAAAAAAACTTGCAAAATCCGCATTTGGTTGCGGTTCATTTGCGCCCGTTCGACCGTTCCCGCTCAAGTCTTTCTCAATTTCTTCTTGAATCTTATCAATATCTGTTAAACCAAACAAATCATGCACTTTCCTGTCGTCCACTACAAAAACACCTCCAGCTATTAATATAGTAACATCTACATATGAAAAACGTGTGAACAAAATGTAAATTTTACTTTATAACGGTTTACAGAAAAAAGTTTACAAAAAAAAACGAGAGTTGACTTTCGTCTCTCTCGTTTTTTATAGGTTCGCAAACTGTTCATGGCTTCGTGACGTATACGTAGCTTGCCAATGCATGTAGTCGGCGAAAAGTGGCTGTGCCACTATTCTTTTTCTCTCATTGCCTCTAGCTCTTTCTTCCTTGCGGCTATTACCTTTTGTTGTACGTCTGATGGGGCTTCGTCGTAGCGTTCAAATGACATTGAAAAACTTCCGCGACCTTGTGTCATGGAGCGTAGGTCTATTGGGTATTTTTGCATTTCGGCTAGGGGGACTTCGGCTATTATTGCGGATTTTTTGCCTACTGCTTCTTGACCTTGAACGCGACCTCTGCGTTTGTTCATGTCGCCCATTATGTCGCCTGTGTAGTTGTCGGGGACGGTTACGGTTACTTTCATTATTGGCTCTAGTAAGATTGGTTTTGCTTGCATAAAGCCATCTTGGAAAGCTATTCTTGCGGCCATTTTGAAGGCTAGTTCGGAGGAGTCTACGGCGTGATATTTGCCGTCATACAGGACGGCTTTTACGCCTACTACTGGATAAGCGGCAACAGGGCCAGCTTTTACGCTGTCTTGAACTCCTTTTTCAACGGCGGGGAAATATTGTTTTGGCACGTTTCCACCGACAACGACTTCTTCAAAAATATATGCCTTGCTTATGTCGCCTGAAGGCTCGAAGCGCATGTCAACGATACCATATTGACCACCACCGCCCGATTGTTTAACGAATTTCCCTTTAACGTCGGATTTGCCCTTGATTGTTTCGCGGTAGGGGATTAGTGGAGGGGCGAGTTCTACTTCTATTTTATAGCGGGTTCTTAGGCGGTTTACTAGCACGTCTAGTTGATTGTCACCTATGCCCGATACTACGGTTTGTTTAGTTTCCTTGTTGATTTCAAATTTGAGTGTTTTATCCTCGGCAAGAAGTTTCGCGAAAGCTGAGGCCATTTTATCTTCGTCGCCTTTGCCTTTTGATGTAACGGCGCGTGATAGCAAAGATTCTGGGAATGCAATTTGTGGGCAGATGAATGGAGCTTGTTTGGTTGCCAAAGTATCTTGGGTGTCTGTGCCTGCTAGTTTGGCTATCGCGCCAATGTCGCCTGCTTTTATTTCGGTTGCGTCAATTTGGTTTTTGCCGCGCAAGAACACTAGCTGACCAATTTTTTCGGCTTCTTCTTTGTTGGAGTTAAACAGTGGCGTGTCCTTTTTGATTGTCCCCGAATAAACGCGGAACAGACTTAGCCGCCCAACAAACGGGTCAGAAATGGTTTTGAACACGAATGCGCATACCGAACCAGATTCGGCGCATGGAATTGTCATGGTCGCGCCGCCTTTTGTTACGGTGATTTCTGGAGTAAGTTCAGCGGCGGATGGCAGAAGCGTTGATAACATATCCAACAAAGATGCCACGCCAATTGCGTCCTTACCTGTGGCAGTGCCGCAAAGCACGGGGGATAGGCTTCCGTTTTTGATTGCATCCTTGAAGCCCCTTGTCATTTCTTCTTCGGAAAGTTTTCCTTCTTCAAAATATTTTTCCATAAGAGTTTCGCAAGTTTCTGCTATCGCTTCTAGTAGAACGGAGTGTTGTTTTTCGTAAATTTCTAGCATGTCTGATGGAACTGAATCGCAGGGGGTTATATCCGCGCCGTTCCACTTATATGCCTTGCCTGTGAACGCGTCTACATATCCTACTATTTTGCCGCCTTCCGCGAAAGGAAGTTGTAGCGGCGCAACCGAATGCCCAAATTTCTCGCGCATATCGGCTACTACTTTGTAGAAATCGGCGTGTTCGTCGTCCATGCCGTTCACGAAGAAAACTCTTGGCTTGTGGTCTGCGTTTTCCCATGCAAGTTCTGTGCCAACTTCCGCGCCCGATTTTGCCGATACCAAAATCAACGCAGCATCACTTACGCTAAGGGCTTCTTTTGCCGCCCCTATGAAGTCGAAAAATCCGGGGGTGTCTATGAAGTTGATTTTGCTGCCCTTCCATTCAATCGGAATCAACGACGAACTCACCGACACTTTACGTCTAATTTCTTCCGCGTCGTAGTCCGATACGGTGTTGCCGTCGTCGGTGCGACCCATGCGGTTTGTAACTTTTGTGACATGTAATGCTGCTTCCATCAGCGTAGTTTTTCCGCAACCACTGTGACCCATCACGGCTATGTTACGAATCTCATTTGCCGAATAAACCTTCATAAACTACCTCCCAATTTGTGAATATTGTACGAACCATTATAAGGTCATTTCAAATTCTTATCAACCATTTTACATGCTTGCGCAAAAATTTCGTAAAAATTCATGCAAATGAATTAATTGAAATTTTTGGGTAGTGTGCTATACTTTTGTAAGGAGGTAGTTTATGGACGAAAATATTAATGTTAAACGTGAACTTTGGCGCGATGCATTGGGTTGGCTCAAGACAATTTTATTTGCGTTATTGTTTGCGTGGCTTTTTACTAATTATGTTATTGTGAATGCCTCTGTGCCTACTGGCTCGATGGAAGGCACTATTCGCGTTAATGACCGCATTGTTGCGTTTAGGCTTTCGTATGTATTCTCCACGCCAGAAAGATTTGATATTATCGTGTTTCGTGGTGCTTTTGATGAATCGCCACTGTATGTTAAGCGCATAATAGGTGTGCCCGGCGATACCGTTACCATCAGAGATGGACGAGTTTTTCTAAATGATGATACAGAACCGCTTCGCGACGATTTTGTGCAAGGCGAATTTTTCGGAAATCACGGGCCGTACACCGTTCCAGAAGATGGTTTTTTCGTGCTAGGCGACAACAGAAATAACTCTGTAGACTCACGACATTGGGGTAATCCCTTCGTAGAACGCGGGCAAATTCAAGGCAGGGTGATTTTTAGATACTTCCCAGGGTTTCAAAACCTAACAACATAAATGCAAAAAAAATATATTTTCAAAGGAAATTTGGCATGACTGCCAAACAACCACAAAAGGAGACTTTAAAATGGCTACAATCAACAAAGAAATGCTGATTATGGACGCACTTAGCTTAGACAGCGGGTTAGTCCCAGTAATGCAAAGACATGGGCTAAATTGCTTTGGTTGCCCGTCGTCCAGAGGCAAGAGCCTAGAAATGGCCGCCACAAATCACGGCGTTGACATCGACCAACTTATTAATGACATGAATGCTCATTTGCAAGGCACTTCCGCAGGAAACTAAAACATTACAAAAGCCCAACGATTAGGGAGACAACCTAGGCAGTTGGGTTTTATTTTATTGTTTAGAAATTTTGTGTTACAATTGCAAATGAATTAGAGAGGGGATATGTATGCGATACATTAAAGAGTTACGCGAGAATGAACGTGTTATAGAGCATTATTTATGTCGGAAGAAGGAAAGCCGTGAATCCCGAAATGGGAAGTCGTTTTTGTCATTGAAGCTACAAGACAAGACAGGAACAATCGACGCTAAAGTTTGGGAGATAACCAATGATATTCAGCAATTTGAAGAAAACGAGATTGTTAAGATTGACGGAGTTGTTGGGTCTTATCAGAACGAGTTGCAGTTGAAGGTAACAAAATTGCGGCGCAGTCGCGAGGGCGAGTATTTGGAAGCGGAGTATGTTCCCGCGTCGGAAAAGGATATTGGGGATATGTTCACAAAAATTTCTAATTTAATCAAAGCAGTAAGCAATTCGCATATTAAAGCATTGCTTGAGAATATTTTCATCAAGGACGAAACGCGTGCTAAGTTATTCAAAAGTCATTCGGCGGCTATGCATATGCATCATAGTTATATGGGTGGGCTGCTGGAACACACGCTTTCTGTTGCGGAAATTTGCATGTTCTTGGGAGCGCGTTATAAGTATGTAAATATGGATATTCTTTTAGCAGGAGCGTTGTTGCATGACATTGGGAAAATTCATGAACTATCGCCGCTACCCCAAAACGAGTACACCGACGACGGGCAAATGCTTGGTCATATAATAATCGGCGTGGAGATGGTTGGCGTAGAAATCGCGAAAATCCCAGATTTCCCGCACGAACTTGCATCACTAATAAAACACTGCATAGTATCACACCATGGGGAATATGAATTTGGTTCGCCAAAAATCCCCGCGATACCAGAGGCAATGCTGATTCACTTCGCGGATAACATTGACGCAAAGCTTACAACTTTTGCAGAAATTTACGATAAAGACACAAGCGCAGGTTTATGGACAACTTATCAAAAATCACTAGGTCGCTATATAAGAAAGCCGAGGAATATACAATGAACCCACCAAAGAAAAACACACGCCACATAATAGAAGTAAAAGAACCCACCGCAAAAGGTTTTGGAGTAGGCTATATAGATGGCTATATCGTATTCATAGATGGCGCGTTACCTAATGACGTAATAGACACGCATCTAGTAAAAACAAAAACACGCTACGGCTACGGGAAAATCATGGAAATACAAACTCCATCCCCCGTCCGAATAAAAAGCCCCTGCCCCGTATCGAAAGACTGCGGCGGTTGCCAGTGGCAACACTGCGAATACCAAGCGCAACTAATCTACAAAAAGCAAATAGTAAAAGACGCATTAGAGCGAATAGGCGGGCTAACAAACCCGCCTGTTTTTGATGTAATAGGAATGGAAAACCCCACGCGCTACCGAAACAAAGCAGTATTCCCAATAGTGCCAGCGAAGAACAAAAACGGCTTCGCAATAGGAATGTACGCCCCACGAAGCCACCGGATTATAGAAGTAGAAGACTGTGGGATTCAGCATGAAGTGCATGTGAAAATCCTAGCCGTCATGAAAGAACATATGCGAAAGCATAAAATCACCGCATACGACGAAACAATCCACAAAGGGCTAATGCGTCACATAATTATCAGAACAAGCCTTCACACAAACGAGGTAATGGTAGTGCTAATAGCCAATGGTCGAGAAATCCCCGCCATGTCAGAACTAACCGAAAACCTAACCAATAACGGCGCGACCACCGTAATTTTCAACCGCAACAAATCAAAGGGAAACACCATCATGGGCGAGTTCTTCCAAACCCTAAGCGGAACAGGATTTATTCGCGAACGCCTAGGCGAAATTGAGTACCAACTATCCGCGCCGTCATTCTTCCAAGTCAACCCCATTCAAACGAAAATTCTATACGACACAGCCATTACCCAAGCAGAACTTAACGGCACACAAACCGTAATCGACGCGCATGTAGGCGTAGGTGGAGTCGCGTTATTCGCCGCGAAACAAGCAAAATCCGTGCTAGGCATAGACATCGTAGAATCCGCAATAAATGACGCAAAAAAAAATGCCGAACTAAATGGCATAGAAAACGCACAATTCCAACAAGGCGCGGCAGAAGAAATAATCCCCAAGCTAATGGAAAAGCAATCCCGCCCCGATATAATCTTCCTAGACCCACCCCGCAAAGGTTGCGACCCCGCCCTACTAGACGCGCTAATAACCGCCGAAATCCCAAAAATCATATACATTTCCTGCGACCCAGCAACCTTAGCGCGTGATATAAAAAGACTGTGCAACGGCAATTACACCCTAACCGCCACACAGCCAGTTGATATGTTCCCATTCACAGGAAAAATAGAATCCATAGCAACTCTAGTATTCAACAAGCCATCATAAAATAATGCTACAGAAATACCGCCACAGGCTAAATTGTGGCGGTATTTTAATTGCGATTAAAAATGCGCTTGACACAATGCCTTGGGTGAGACAACCATTAACTTATCATTTTTAATCAAGCAAAAGGGATTAATAATACCTTTAATAAAATTTTTTTCAAGAGCTAAAACATTTTCAAGAGCTAAGTCGTATTACTTATGAACGGACGAATAAGGAGGTGGGATAATGAGTATTCCTTCGTTGCGGACGGACGAAGAAATAACGTCAGTTTACAATCGCTATGTCGATACTGTATATCGAATTGCACTTATGATACTAAAGTGTCGTGCCGAAGCAGAAGATGTAACATCTACAGTTTTCATTAAGCTGATAACTGCTGAAATAAGTTTCGCGAGTGATGAACATTTAAAGGCATGGCTTATAGTAACGGCACAGAACACCTGCAAAGATGTATTAAAAAGCAGGTGGTTTTCAAAGCGAATTGATTATGACAGCATTGAAGAGCCGTCTTATTTTCCCAAAGCACGCGAAATATGGGAAGAAATTGTTGCATTAGACGAAAAGTACAAGATGCCCATATATCTTCACTACTATGAAGGGTACAAGACGGAAGAAATTGCGAAAATGTTGAAGGTCAACCACGCCACTGTGCGAACACGGTTAAGGACTGCGAAAAAGAAACTGAAACTCTTGCTTGGATTTGGAGAGGAGGAAGCCCCGCATGAACCAAAAAGATATTGTTGATTGTTTTGACAATGTTAAGACTACAGAAATGCAAAAACAAAAAATGCTCGATACTATTTTAGCGAGCAAAAAAGGAGAAATAATAATGAAACAAAAAGCTAGATTCTCATTTGCGGCTGTTGCCGCTGTCGTTGCTGTATTAATCCTTGGCACTACAACGGTGCTTGCAATGACTTTTGGTTGGCACGACGCGTTATTATCACATTTTAACCCAACCCCCGTGCAAATGGAAATACTTGTTGAAACTGTAGGTGCGCCCAATGTTTCCGTTACGCAAGACGGGTTGACAATTGCTGTGATACAAACCATTGCCGACAGCTTCGGTGTCTACGTATTGTACGAAGTAACAGCGGAAGATGAATCATTCGCCTTTCCCGATGAAACATGGATTTGGGCGAGATTATTTACAGCTAGTGATTCTAATGACGGCGTTACCGTTGGAAGTGACAGAGCTATCATTTTGGAGAACCACGGAAATAGATTGCTGGTTCTTCAGCATTTCCACTCAACTGCACCAACTACCAGCGGAAGTGTTGAGTTGCTTATATTCGAGTTGCAATATATGTCTGATGATTGGAGTTACGACGGCAGAATCTTGGAAACTCTTTTTGTGGGAGAATGGAGTTTGGGCTGGGAACTTGATTTCGCTAACGTAGGAAAAACCCTCCTGCCGAACGCAGATATAACTGCATTAGAAGCAACCAGCACAGTTACGAAAATTGTAATTTCACCATTGTCTGCAATGATATTCTTTGAGGGTGACAGCTTCTTGCCAAACCCATCATTCGTGAATATACGCAAAAACGACGAGACTCTCATTACATTCGGCGCAGACAGCGAAAACGCATTATTCACAAGGGTAGCAAGTGATGGGCATGTCGGCGTAGAGCATGACGGCACAGAGGAAGCTTTCAGCCAAACCCTGCTTTATAGTTTTGATGGTATTATCAATGTCAACGACATTGAAAGCATTACAATTGGCAATGTTACAATTCCGATGGATTAGCATAGTTGAATCAATGACCAAATAACCACAAACACCAACTTTACCAATAACCCCTGCCGAATTTGTGGCAGGGGTTATTTTTCTGATTTAAAGAGCCTGATTTACGTGCTGTTTTGTTGTCTTGTGGTGACATTTTCTTAGTGGAGTGATAAACTAATTTTTGTTCTGCTATACAGAATGCCGAAAACATTTACATTATAAAACTTGCGGGAGGTTTTGTTATGAGTATCAGAAGCACAGTGAAAGCGATTATCGTAAACGACGGTAAAATATTATTAAACAGATGCCGTGATGATAAGTTTGGGGATTATTTTTCATTGCCAGGCGGTGGTCAGAATCAATATGAAACTTTACATGAAGCGGTTGTTCGCGAATGTTTGGAGGAAACGGGTTATGCGGTAAAGCCCGTCCGATTCGCGGCGTTATGCGAAACAATATTTACAAATGAAGATTTCCGCAAAAGCAACCCCAATCACACGCACAGAATATACCATGTTTTCATATGCGAACTCTGCGACAGCGAAAAGGCCACACCCACAGAAAAAGATATTATGCAAGTGAGTAGCGAATGGGTAGACATCAGCGCGGTAAGTTCTGCGAAAAACCTACGCCTATTCCCAACAGCGGTTGGCGATAATATTCAAAGTATATTGGACGGAACGTCCCCAGTTTTTCTGGGTTCAAACTACAAAGAATGAGACTCGAACACAACGGACGGGAGGTTATTTGGATATGGGCATCAGAAGCACAGTAAGAGCGATTATAATACGCGACGGCAAAATATTACTAAACCGATATGATGATGATAGATTGGGAGGGGAGCATTTTCTTCTACCTGGTGGTGGTCAGGAACAATATGAAACTATGCATGAAGCGGTTGTTCGCGAATGTTTGGAGGAAACGGGTTATACAGTAAAGCCCGCCCGCTTCGCGACAGTGTGCGAAGTTATTAGCACCGACGAGGATTACAGAAAAAATTTCCCCAACCGCACCCACAGAATACACCATATTTTCATATGCGAGCTTCTTAACATTGAAAGAGCCACCCCCACAGAACAAGACGAAACGCAAGTGGGCATTGAATGGGTTGATATTAACTCGTTAGCCGCCAAAGATAGTGTTCCTCTTTTTCCTGTTGAGGTTCGGGATAATTTGCAAGACATACTAAATGGGACTGCTTCTGCCTTTTTGGGTTCGAGGCATCAGAGGTATTAGGCGTATGAGAAAAGAAGAATTTGCAGCCAAAATAGAAACCCACGAAACTCTGAGAAAAAGATACACGGCGGTATCTGATGTAGTGGGGTATATAAAACTTATCGCCCTTCCGCTGATGGGTGTGTTTGTGTATTTTTTGTATGTACGGGAATTTCCGTTGGAGTTGGTTGGGGTTGGGGTGATATTTCTTATAGCTAACATTGTTCTGTGGGAGTATCACCGTAGGTTGCACGAGATTATTAACTTCTCAAAGGGCATTATAAATATCAAACAGCGGCATTTGGATAGAATTTCTGGCAAGTGGACAAATTTCACTGACATCGGCGAGGAATACATTAATCCAAATCACCCGTATTCCAGTGACCTTGATATTGTTGGTCAGAAGTCATTTTTCCAATTTTTGAACACCACACATACATGGTATGGTCGCGAGGCGTTCGCAAATGATTTATTGCAACCACGATACACCAGCGCGGAAATATCCGAAAGACAAGATGCAATTAAAGAACTAGGCACCGATACTGATTTCGCCAACCGTATGGAATATACTTTTTCAAAAATAGGCGTGAACAATTTACAAAAATTTGTGGCGGATTTAACAGACCAACGTCTGTTTCTCAAAAGCAGGGTTTTAAAAATTTTGCTTATGTTCGCGCCGCTTGTTACTATTATTTTTGCGGTGGCGGTTTTCCTGTTTCGGCTGGAGGATATGTATATTCATGCGGTAACGGCGATTGCGTTACAGGCGACTGTTGGGGTTATTGGATTGTTGAAGACGTTCCCATATTTGGGTGATGTTTCGCGATTCCCTCGCAAGTTGGGTGCGTATAGCGACGTGATTTCTGCTCTACGCAACAGGGATTACAACGCGACAATTTTGCAACGAATCCAAAGCCAACTAGGCGCGTCGGAAATTTCTGCCGAGCGCGCCATAAAAGAGTTGGGTAAAATATCTGATATGGTAAGCCTTCGCCATAATCTGCTTGTGTGGTTCGCACTTAACGCGCTTTTGATGTGGGATATACAATGTTCAATCGCGTTTGAAAAATGGAAGCGGAAGTACGCCCATGCCGCCGAAGGCTGGTTTTTAGCATTAGGCGAATTTGAAAGTCTACTATGTTTTTCAACTCTGCCAAGTCTCTGCGACAACACCTGTCTGCCAACCACCACCCGCGAGAAAGCCATAGAAGCCCAAAACATGGGACACCCGTTAATTTCAAATGAAATCCGCGTAAACAACAATGTCTCAAACGCAAACAACATTTTTATTATTTCAGGCTCGAACATGTCGGGCAAAACAACCTTCATGCGGGCAATTGGAATAAATTTGGTGCTTGCGCAAGCTGGCGGTTTTGTGTGCGCAAAGTCCATGCGTTTTCCGCTGGTGGAAATAATAACCTCCATGCGAATAGCCGACGACCTAAACGAAGGCATATCAACTTTCTACGCCGAACTAAAACGCATAAAAGCAATAATCGAAAACGCCGAAAAAACCCCACAAACTCTATTCCTAATCGACGAAATCTTTCGTGGCACAAACTCCGTAGACAGGTTAAGCGGGGCAAAAGCCGTACTAACAAAACTAGACAGCCTAGGCGCGATAGGAATAATCACCACCCACGACCTAGATTTATGCGACATAACAACCCGCTACCCCCGCATAAAAAATTTCAGCTTCTCCGAAGATTACCGCGACAACAAAATCCACTTCGACTACAAGCTGAAAGCAGGAAAATCCACCACCACCAACGCTAGGTATTTAATGAATATGCTTGGGATTACCACAAGTAGTTGATTAAGAACCAGCGGTCAATAATTTCGCGCCG
>WQVV01000017.1 GCA_009785665.1 Defluviitaleaceae bacterium | reverse complement strand
TTTTGGAGTTCTTTTATTACATAGGCGGATAGATTGAAGGCTTGAGCATTTATGTTGCCGTCGATTTGGTCTGCTAATCGTTTTGGGGTGAAGGATTTGTACTCGGATTTTAGTGCGTTTATCCACTTGCCCCATAGGGATTCAAAGCCGTTGCATTTTCTTGCCCACGCTAGGAAGTTGCTGTATTGCTCTTCGGTGAAAATGGGAATGCTTGGTATTATTTTGCCTTCCGAAATGGCGCAGAGGTTGTGGGCAGTGGCGGTTGCTGCGTCTTCTTCGTTGGGAATTGTTAGCGTGTGGTTGGGGTTTATTCCGTTGATGTAGAAGTCTGCTTTGCCGCTTAATAGCGCGCTTAGTGTTTGACTGAAAGTGTCGCCTACCCAGAAATAATTAAAGCGTCCCGCTTGTTTGTCGCTTGAATTGTAATTGTACGCATAACCGTTCATGCCCGCGAAACGCCAGTCGAGTTTCTCAAGACCTTCGTTCACAATGAACCAGCCATGCCCGCCATCTTTGCGCGGTGGGAAAACTTGCCGCGCATTGTTATTGCTTTTCACATACACAATCGCAGGTACTAATATGTGTAGCAAGTGGGCAATGTCAAAATCCTTGCCGTAGAATCCTATTTCTCGTACTTGGCTTTCTGTGGACTGGATATAATTCCAAATTGAATCCGTAATTTCGCCCACCATTGCTTCATTTAAAAAGGAATCCATTTGCATACCTGCGGGCGTAATAATTAAATTGGTGGCAAATTTACTGCCTATTTGCTCGATTGCGTCGCCCCATGTCATGTCTTCCAAAACGTCTTCGATGTAGAGGGTTGGCACGCCCGTTGCCAAACTGATTTCCTCCAAAGTTAATGGTGAATCGTAGCATACTTTCGCAATCGCTTTTTGTAGCTGGGTGTTTAGATACTTGTTTGGGTCAAAACCTCCGTTGCACATTACGTGCATTTTTACGCGTTCATAATTCTTTTCCATGTGCGTCATCCTTTCCTTTATTTTTTCTCTGCCGACATGAAGCCGCCATTTTACCGCTTCAACCGAAATATTGTGACGCTGTGCAATAGCGCGGGTATCAAGCTGGCGAACATAATAGTCCACCATAATATCCCGATACATAGTACTTAACGTATGCAATGCGGTGAATACTGCATTCTCTGAATCGTCTTCCTCGTTGGCGGTTGCTGGGAAATGTTCGTGGCCGTATAAAACAACAGCTTCACCCTTTCTAGCCTGAATCATTCTCGCATATCTATTATGCGCCACTCGCCAAACATAGCCGTCCAAGTTGGAAACTTTTGCAAAGTCAATCTGCAAAATGCATAGCAAAATTTCCTGCGACAAGTCTTCCGCATCAGCCCTAGACGCTAACCGCTTTAAGCAAAACCGATAAATCGGCTCTACATACTGCAACACCGCATCATTCATATGTGTTCTCCCTTTTCACAAATTTCGGTTGTGCCTATAGCAAACGTTTTTCAATGTCGTTTGCTATATATAAAGTGCATGGATTATGATATAGGATAGGTGATTTGCAAAAAAATTTTTAAATCTTTTATATGCCTGTAATGTTTTTGTTTATACGTGGGTTCTTAGAATAGGAGGATTGATTTTATGACTTTTAAAAAGCGACTTATTTTAGTTTTTTCGCTGACTGTTATTTTGTTGTTGGTTACATCGTGTATTACTATGCCATTTCCTACTCCGTCGCGGGGTACGGTGTTGTCGTTGCCGTTTCCAGTGGCGAGTGATGCGCCTGTGGGGGTTAGTTCTGCGGAAATTAGGATTTCATGGGAAGATACCGATAGGTTAATTGATAGTGTTTACGATTATCTTAGTTATCGTGGTATGTTTACTGCCGAGTATACTATACGCTTTGATGGTGATGAACCAGCAAATATAAAAATCGCCCAGCCTATACCAGTAGCGAGGGCGACATTTGAAGAGGATTACGACAGGGAAATTTTCGTACATGTTGACGGAATACCCGTCGAAGTTGTGGGTTATATGGTTCGCGAAAACATAACGCATACAGGGACGGAAAATTTAGCGGGAATTAACACGCCAATTCTTGAGACTTTCATGCGTGATGCTCGTTTCCATATAGACGATGGAATTTTTGCCGCAACGGTCTTTGATTGTGATGCACCTGCGACTTTGCACACTTTTGCGGTAGACGTACCGCATGGAGTTGGGTTGCAATATCTTAGAATATACTTTCGCTACGACCATGAACGAACGGCGGTAGTTTACTCGACATCTTCCAGTCAAGGGCTAACTAACCAAGGTTTTACTCCCCGCTATAATAGCGAGTTAGGTTTGGCGGAGATTCGCAACTCTATGCGGTTTTCGCGGGGTGCTGATGATGCTGGCAGGGGCGGCTCAATTAATGTGCATCTCTTGTTAATGGGCGAAGACACCCTTACATGGGATTACGAATTGTCATTTTGGGACGGGGCAAGACCCGTTGAAATCCCCAACGTATTCACCTTCGTAGACACAAATTACGAAACGCCACGAAACTACTTTCGTCAATTTCAAGAAGGGTTACTCCTTGACCGCCACACAGGCATAAACATTGACCCCGATTTACTAATGCGTTGGGTTGATAACAACGTGGCGAACGACACACGATTTAATTTTGCAAATTTGAATAGGTTTGTTTTGCCACGCAACCCGAATGCAATTGTCGTCGAGATTCCTTTCGAGTCGGGGCAGGAACGCGTGTTTAGCATTTCATTTCCAGTGCATTCCAGCGGAGAATGGAATCGTGAATCGGACTACAGCCTTTTCCACCACACAATCCTAACAGAGATGGCGCAACATTGGGATTTCTTTGAATCCCTAACCATTATAGCCAATCACCCCGAAAATATAGAAGAATATGCTCTTCCTGAAGGCTTTGAAACTTTCAACAATTATTCTGCAATCACCTTGCAAAACCCCAGCGACAACGTAAATTTGGGCTTCGTATTACCCGACGAACGCGAAACTCCAAGTGTATTTCGGCTTTTAATTGTAGCCGCCGCCATTATCGCCATACCTGTAGTAGTAGCGGCAGTTATACTCTTTTTAATCGTGGGTGCTATCGGAGGGGGTATCGTACTAATCTTGAAAAAGAAAAGCCGCAAATAATCGCGGCTTTTACATAATATATCGTAACCGAACTTGCATGTCTTCTGTGTCAAGCTGGATTGTCATTTCTGCGCCAATGCCTACGGAAATCCCCTTTGTGATATTCTGCGCCATAAAATCTTTCGTGAACTTTACGTGAGGATTTTTACATTTAATAAAAAGCTGTGGCAAATGAGATGGCGCGGTTGGTGACGGGGTAAAAGTTACAGTATTAAATGCAGGGTTGACTTCTTTCCCAATAAGTCTAGTCAAGTTTGTGTGGCGACCATGTTCAATTAAGTTACGAGTAATTGGCGAAATGGAACGGCTATTGCCGTCAATGACTTCAATCGAAAGTTTGCCAGTGAATACGCGCTTGCGTTTTGAACGGTTTGCAAGCACTAGAATAAGCAATAGTACCACCGCGCCTGTAGCCGCTATCGCTATGATTGTATTGCGGGAAATGGTAGAGACTTCGGAATGGTTTGCGATTTTTTCTGCTGATATTTCGTGTAGGTTTAGTGCATCTATTTTTGCTTGCAATGCGGCTTCTGCTTCGATTTCAGAGGGTGATAATGTTTCGTCGTTTGCGGAAGGGATTTCGTTGCCCTCTATTCGTAATTGCGGAGCGGTTATCATTGCGTGGAAAAATGCTTCTATTATTGGGGGAATATCTTCCGCATGTGCAGTCTCGAAGGATAACCCGTATGTTGCTTCTGCAATATGGTTTATGTACGCTAGTGCTAAATTTCCATCTACATTCAGCCCGATTGTGTGAATTGGAATTTGCAACTCCCGTGCGGTGTCTATTACATCGTATACTTCCTGCTGGGCTGATAGATTTGTGCGCACGGTTGCGGGATTTACATTCATGTTGCCGTCGGTTAGGAAGATTATTATGCCCTGTCGCGGGGCTGTTTCGTCTTCGCCATCTTGCAGAATACGCATTGCTTCAACTAACCCCACCCCATGGTCTGTCCATGAAGCGTATTCAAGCCTATGTATGAACTCGTACAACATGTCCCTGTCTTCTTGCGAATGAATTTCCGTCAAGTCTAAACTGCGTTCAACCCTTCCCGCGTAGGATACTATGCCTACGCGGTCGCGTCCTTCCGTTAGCATGTCTATGAAAAGATTCATTGCGTCGCGGGAGATTCTGTTAGGGTCTGCTGTTCGCATTGAAAGACTTACGTCCAACACCAACACTGCGTCTATTGGGATTAGGTTTTCCGTTTCTGCTGTCGCGAAAACTTCACCCGTCGCGAATAGAATCAGCCCTATTATAATTACAAATGCTGCAATTTTTTTCATGTTAAAACCTCCGCTACAAGTTGTTGGGCTGTCATGCTAAAATTTCCTTATCCAGCCGCTATAAACACCACCCTTGTGCTTTCTGCCTTTGGTGGCTGCGACGTGTAATCGTCACGCATTGCCACCGACACAAAGCCCGCCTCAATTAACATATTGCAAACGTCCACCAACGGATATGCCCTTTGGCGGTGCAATTCTGAAAATGATTCGGTGTTATCGTTGTCGTTTTCATAGTAAAACGTCATATGGTATTCGTTGATTTTTGTTTCGGGGTTATAGTGGTTTTGCCATTCGTAGGCTTCGCCGCCTTCGCCCTTGTCCTCGAAAATTAGGTTTTCAAACTCTTTAAATTTATATTCCGTGTTCATGTCAAACATGAAAACTCCGCCCGCATTTAAGAAAAGTCGTACACGCTTAAAAACCGTTAGCAAGTCCTCATCAGTAAGAATGTAATTCATACCATCACAAACACATACAACGGCATCAACCGTACCATATAAATCCAACTCGCGCATATCCTGCGCTAAAAATAAAATTTTCTCGCCCTGTTCATACGCTTTGCGATTTGCTTCCGCTAACATATCCTCGGAAGCGTCTACGCCAATTAAGTCATACCCCATTTTTGCCAAACGTAATGTTATATTTCCCGTGCCACATGCTAAATCCAACACCAGCAGTTTTTTGCTTTGAAAACTGCAACTGGCTTCGAGACGTGCATGTTGCCCAGAATGCAGGTTATCGGCGAAAGGCGGCTGTGCCGCTGTCGCTAACAGGTCGTTTATGTACGCTGCCCATGTGTCATAGGGCGCGTCTGTCATTAATGCGTCGTACATACTTGCAAAACCTTCGTAACAATTCATTCCATTTGCTCCTTCTTTTTTCGCCGCGCTAAAATTCCGCCTATGCGGCCGCTTTCTTTTGCGGTTAGACTTTTCCAGCCGCTTGCGTTTACTTTGTCCATTAGCCCTAGTTCTTCGGCAATCTCTAACTTCATTATATCATTTGCGTTTATTTTTTCACTCACAAACATCACCTCTTAAAAATATTATTTCAACACGTAGTAAATTTTATACAAAATATTGTGTATTCTCGGCAAATAAGGTATGATAGTGAAGATGCCACAATTCATTACAATAAAAACAAGGGGGAGGGTGCAATTGCTAGGTGTAGGAAATCCGAAAATTCGCGTTGCTATATCTGACCCCAAACTAAAGGATAAAATCAAGGTAGACCTTACGGGCAATGCCGACCATATTTTTTGGCATATCCGATTCAACCTTCCATTAGACCCATCAACGGTAAACGAAAAATCTATGGAAGTAACAGATACCGAAGGTTATGTAATGCGTACAGACATCTCATATCATGCAGGTTCAAACCAAATTGCAATTTCTCCACTGGACACATACGAGGAACAGCGGTATTATTTATTAAAAATATCCAAAAAAGTTAGGTCGGCAAAAGGACAGAACTTGAAGACCATCATAAATGTGTTGTTCAAGCTGGAGCAACGGCGAATAGCAGAATACAGAACCATGCGGGAAGATGTTCCAGTACCCGAATCGCGCCCACGCCCTCCCAATTACGACGAGATGCAAAAAGACTACGTCCCAAACGATTTGGATAACTATATGGATAATCTTCCACTACGCACAAAAATGGCTCCTGAAAGCGTAATGATTAATCCTCTTCTTGCAATCGCAGGATTTATCACGGTGCTTATAGCCTTTTTTGTAGCAAATACCATAGCAATCATAGTGGGGATTATACTTTCAATTCTTGGTGCGGCGCATTTTTACGCACAGTGGAAAAATAAAGTTATTCGTGGTAAGATGTTATACAATAAAGGCGTTCGGCATTTTAACAAAATGCAGTATCAATTAGCGAAAGCTGCCTTTAAAAAGGCTCTCGATACTAACCCCGCCAACGAACTCGCCAGATATGGCTTGGTGCGGGTTGGTATATACAAATAGGAAAGCGGAGGGAAAAAGTTATGGATTTACTCACAAGGTCAGATTTTGACGGACTAGCCTGTGCCGTACTTCTTCGTGAAATTGGGCTGATTGGCAAATGGAGATTTGTCCACCCTAAAGATTTGCAAGATGGTCATGTTCGTGTTACTGCTAATGATATTCTTGCCAATGTTCCATATGTTGCAGGTTGCGGCATGTGGTTCGACCACCACACCAGCGAATGGGAAAGAATCGGCAAACCAGAAGGTTTTGTTGGTTCGCTAAGAAAAATGGATAGCGCGGCTCGCGTAATTTACGAATACTTTAAAGACCGCTACGACCTTACAAAATTTGATTCAATGCTTGTGGAAGTAGACAAAGTTGACGCTGGAAAACTCACAGCTGACGATATTCTAAACCCTAAAGACTGGGTGCTTTTGGGCTTCCTTTCCGACCCACGCACAGGTCTAGGACGCTTCCGCGATTTCCGCATAAGCAATTACAGCCTAATGGAAGAACTAATCGACCTATGCCGCACAAAACCAATCAAAGAAATTTTGGAACACCCCGACGTAAAAGAAAGAGTTGACCTCTACAACGAACAAACCGAACTCTTTAAAGCAATGCTTAAAAAACACACAGCCGTAAGAGGAAACGTAATCATTACCGACCTTCGCGGAATCGAAACAATTAACGCGGGCAATCGCTTCCTAATATATAGCCTGTTCCCAGAGCAAAACATGTCTATGTGGATAATCGACGGCAAAAACAAAGAAAACTGCGCAATCGCTTGCGGTTACAGCATTTTGAATCGCACTGCCACCGTTGATGTTGGCTCTGTGCTTCTAGGTTATGGCGGCGGCGGCCATAAGCAAGTAGGAACATGCCAAGTTCCCTACAACGATGCAGACAAAGTAATTAACGAACTTGCCGAAAAACTACAATAAGGACTGATTGCAATGCGTCATATTAACACAATTTCAACTGGAAATATAAATAAAGAGCGTCAACATGGAATCGCTTGCGGCGAATGTCAAACATCTTGCCAATCCGCCTGCAAAACTTCCTGCACAGTCGCTAATCAAAACTGCGAACAATCAGACGTTCTAACAACGTCTCCGCTTCGTGAAAAACCGCTTAGTAGTAGAGTTAGAACCGTTTTTCGCGTACCAATCGCGTAAATAAATGATTCATTGTTTTTCCATCGGGTCGCGTAACATGGTGCTTGATGTGGGCAGCGGCGCACTGCACCATGTTGACGACACGGCTTTTGACGTTTTAAAGGCGGCGGCGGTACAGCCGCTTTTTGCCGATAAAGTGAATGCGGGACATTCTGTACGTCTCGAAGCCGTTTACCAAGTTTTAGATGGTGCGCCCTCGGCTCTTCAAGCTGAGGTGCGTTCCCTTATTGATGCTGGGCAACTTTTTTCGCCAGAAAATCATGTAGCTGTGCAGGCGCATATGTCTGAGCGTAAGCCTGTTATTAAAGCACTCTGTTTGCATATTGCGCATGAGTGCAATTTGCGTTGTGCGTATTGTTTTGCAGGGCAGGGGAATTACTCCGAAACTGATAGGGGGCTAATGCCCTTAGAAATAGGCAAAAAGGCCTTGGATTTTCTAATTGAGCAATCGGGTATGCGGCGCAACCTTGAGGTTGATTTCTTTGGCGGCGAACCCATGCTCAATTTTGATGTCGTGAAAGAAATCGTAGCCTATGGCAGAACTCGCGAAGCCACCACAGGTAAGAATTTCCGTTTTACTTTAACAACCAATGGCGCGTTTTTAACAGCCGAAAATATTGAATACATAAACCAGAACTTCGACAATGTTGTTCTAAGTCTTGACGGGCGAAAGCATGTCAACGACCGTATGCGTACCGTACAAAACGGCGACGGAAGCTACGACGATATTTTCCCAAAAATCAAAGCTTTGGCGGAATCGCGCAAGCATACACAATATTACGTTAGGGGAACTTACACTCGACACAACCTTGACTTTGCCGCAGACGTACTACATCTTGCGGATTTAGGCTTCAAAAATATTTCAGTAGAACCAGTGGTTGCGCCACCAGAAAAAGATTATTCTATCCGTGAAGAAGATTTGCCCGCACTATTTGCAGAGTATGAAAAATTAGCGCATGAACTACTAAACCGCGAAAACAATGGGCGTGGCGTGCATTTCTTCCATTTTGAAATGGACATAACTGGCGGCCCTTGCATTGCCAAACGCGTTACTGGTTGCGGCGCGGGTTCGGAGTATTTGGCGGTTACGCCTTCTGGTAAGCTGTATCCATGCCATCAATTTGTAGGTGATGAACGCTTTCAAATAGGTGATTTAAACTTGGGCATAATAAACAACGACAAAACAAAAGATTTCGCAACATGCCAAGTTTTTGATAAGCACGAATGCACGAAATGCTGGGCGCGATACTATTGCAGTGGCGGTTGCATAGCCACGGCCTACTATGCCAATGATAGTATTCTAAAGCCCGACAAAATAAGTTGCGAGCTTATGCGCAAACGCATAGAATGCGCATTGTATATTTTTACCGAACGCGCCAGCAATCGTTAAGTTGCTTGTGCGTTCAGTCTTATATTGTAGGAGGTGTTACAATTGGCAGGGCATTCAAAATTTGCGAACATAAAACATAGAAAAGAAAAGAATGATTCCGCACGCGGTCGAATATTCACGCGTTTGGGGCGTGAACTTGCTATGGCGGTGAAGCATGGCGGCGGGGGCGACCCCGTTGCAAACGGGCGATTGCGTGATGCAATCGCAAAGGCAAAAGCGGAGAACATGCCAAACGACACAATCGAGCGGAGCATAAAAAAAGCCGCAGGTAATATAGACCAAGTAAACTTTGAGTCCGTGACTTACGAAGGTTATGGGCCTGCGGGGGTTGCGGTAATTGTTAAAGTTTTGACGGATAATCGCAATCGGGCGGCCGCTAATGTTCGGAATGCATTTACAAAGGGCAACGGGAACATGGGAACTCCGGGTTGTGTGTCGTTTATGTTTGACGAGGTCGGACAGATTATGGTTGAAACGGATTGCGGCACGGACGAAGAATCATTAATGCTTCTGACGGCAGACGCGGGCGCAGACGATTTTATTGTTCAAGATGGCGGTTATGAAATTCTTACATCGCCAGAAAATTTTTCCGCCGTGCGCGAGGTTTTGGAAGCGCAGGGCGTTCCTATGGTGTCGGCGGAAATTACTATGCTTCCGCAAACATACGCTACTCTTTCAACTCCCGAAGAGTTGAAGCATATGAACAAAATGTTAGACCTGCTGGATGATGAAGACGACGTTCAAAATGTGTATCATAATTGGGAAGCATAGAGGAGGACTATATGGTACGTTTAGGCATAATAGGTTGTGGGATAATGGGCAAAGGTCATGCAAACAGTATACTTGAGGGCAAAGTTCCCAATTCAGAATTGACAGCCGTCTGCGACACAGACCCAGCCGCACTAGCGTGGGCAGAGGAACGAAACATAAAAACATTTGCAAAAACAAGTGACCTTTTAGCAAGCGGAACAGTTGACGCAGTAGTAATAGCCACGCCGCACTACGACCACCCAATTATAGCAATGGAAGCATTAGACAAAAATATTCATACAATGGTGGAAAAACCCGCTGGAGTGTACACAAAAGCCGTTCGTGAAATGAATGCAAAAGCCGCAAATTCTAGTGCGGTTTTCGCAATTATGTATAATCAGCGTACCAATCCGATTTATCGCAAAATGCGCGAAATGATACAAAATGGCGAACTCGGCGCGTTAAAACGCACATCTTGGCTGATTACTGACTGGTATCGTTCGCAAGCGTATTACAACGGCGGTGGCTGGCGCGCTACTTGGAAAGGCGAAGGCGGTGGCGTTTTAATCAATCAATGTCCCCACAATTTAGACCTGTGGCAGTGGATTTGCGGAATGCCCAAGAAAATCACAGCATTCACTCACAATGGCAAATGGCATGACATTGAAGTAGAAGACGATGTAACCGCCTACGTAGAATACGAAAACGGCGCGACAGGCGTTTTCGTAACCAGCACAGCCGATTGCCCTGGCAATAATCGCTTCGAGGTTCTGGGCGACCTAGGCAAACTTGTTTGCGAAAACGACCAACTAATCTACCACAAATTAAATATCTCCGAACGTGAGTTCAACCGCACCAACACAGAGATGTTCGCCGCGCCCCCAGCAGAAAAAATTATCCTAGACTGCGAAGGCGAATATTCTCAACACGCAGGGGTTTTGGCGGCATTTGTAGCAAAAATCAACGGCACAGGCGAACTTTTCGCACGCGGCGAAGAAGGCATAAACGGTCTTACAATTTCTAATGCAATTCATTTATCGTCGTGGCTAGGAAAGACCGTTGAACTTCCGCTAGATGAAGATTTATTTTTGGCTGAATTGAAAAAGCGGTGGAAATAGCGGCAGGCGGCACAGCCGCATTTTGCCGTTTACCTGCATTGGCAAGTTTAGTGTACGTCTCGAAGCCAGATGCGGCTTCATAACAAACCCCCTCTTGAGAGAGAATCCAAAATCTTCTCAAGAGGGGGTTTTGTTATATTTTATTTTTTTGGCGCGGGCGCATATGTACGTTCAAAAACTCATTTGTTATATACAGAAGTGCGAAAACATTAACCTCCTCCGCCGCTCAAGTCTGTGTAAAAGCCCGCAGACTTAGCTCGTTGGTAAATGCTTTAGGCATTCCGTAGAGTTGGGAGATGTTTGATTTTGGGAGATTTTTGCCATGTTCTCTCATAAGCATGATAATCAAAAAAATTTGTATCATGAGGAGTACCCGCGCCAAAGCGGTTCATAGTAGTTCCCCCTTTTGTCGAGATTTTCTAATGCATAATATGATGCACGAAATTGTTTGTTGCGTGTCCCACGATAATGTTGGGATTTTTTTTTATGTTTAGGGGAATAAAGGAAAGGGAGGTGGAGCTTATGAACAAACCAATTTTAACAATTAAAGACCTGCGCGTGCATTTTAATAAAAACGGAGATTGGTTCACGGCAGTGGACGGCGTTTCGTTGGAGCTTCGCGAGAATGAAATTTTCGCGCTGGTGGGGGAATCTGGTTCTGGGAAAAGCGCGCTTGCGCTGGCTGTAACAGGGTTGCACAACAAGAACTTCACAAAAATAGAAGGCAGTATCTGGCTTCGAGACGTATGTGTAGCCCCCAATACATGCAAGCGGCGAAAAGCGGCTGTGCCGCTGCCGCCACTGGTTTTTCAAGACCCGCTTTCCGCGCTTAATCCGCTTATGAAAATTGGGGCGCAAATTGAAGAAGCTCTTATCTATGGCACGAATTTATCCAAAACGCAGAGGAAAACGCGTGTGCTGGAGCTTCTTTCAGAGGTAGGTTTGAAAGACCCACAATACATCTACTCGCGATTGCCGCATGAGCTTTCGGGCGGAATGCGCCAGCGGGTTGTAATCGCAATGGCAGTGTCGTGCAAGCCCGAAATAATAATTGCCGACGAACCAACAACGGCCTTAGATGTAACAATCCAAGCGCAAATTCTAAAATTGCTAAAAAAACTACAACGCGAAACCAAAGCCGCAATTCTGCTAATAACCCACGACCTAGGGGTAGTTTCCGAAATCGCCGACCGTGTAGGCGTAATGTATGCAGGGAAAATAGTAGAAACGTCCAGCGTTGACGAATTATTTGATAATCCACGTCACACATACACGCGTTCTCTTCTTGAGTTAATGATTTAGATTGGGTTAGATGTTCGCCAAGGGGGGTGAGAAAATAAAATTTTGAGCATGGTTGCACTCATGATATAATCACCATAATAACAAGCAATCATGTGAACATAATTTATATTAGGTAGGGTAAATATAATTGAAAAAATGGGATACAGCGATTAAGCCTTCACCATATATTTGTCCAGAAAAATATTGTTTTCTTTGGCATGGAGATAAATGCGGTGAAGCATATAAAGCCTTTAACAACAACGACTGTATTCGTAAACCGCTGTGTCAACCCGATGCAAGAGATTGGTATGAACCTTGCGAACCAATACTTCGTCGAGACGGATTACCTGATGATTATTTTATATGTAAACACACCTATTGACCAAAAGGAGTATACAAATGCGTACAAGGAAGAAAAAATGGGCGGCGGGAGAATTAGAAAACAACCCGCGGATTTTGCGTAACGAAAGTGAATATTTCGGGCGGCTTGGCGAGTATTTTGGTGATGGGTTGCCTATTTATTTGGAGTTAGGCTGCGGAAAAGGGCGGTTTATAATTGAGACATCACGACAAATTGAAGGGGTTCATTTTGTGGCGGTGGAGCGAGACGAGACTATTTTAGCCACAGCGGCGCGTCGTGCGGAAGAGAAAGGCGCGGGTTCTGTGGTGTTTGTGTTAGCCGATGTTAGTGATGGGTTGGATTTTGTAAAGGCTGGGGAAATTTCGCGATTGTACATCAATTTTTGCGACCCATGGTCGCGCAAAAAAAAGTGGGCCAAGCGAAGGCTGACCCACGATACCTATTTGGAGTTGTACGAAAAATTGCAGATTCCCGAATTGTTTTTCAAAACGGATAACCGCGTGTTGTTCGAGGCTTCGCTGGAAAGCCTAAGCAGACGGGGCTGGCTGGTGAAAAATATATCGCTAGACTTGCACAACTCTGGCATGGAAAACAACATCATGACGGAGTATGAAGAAAAATTCTCCGCGTTTGGCCCAATTTACCGATTAGAAGCACAACCACAAGCTGTCGCGCATATACTATAACGATTTCGTTTGAAATTGGGCTTCGTCTGTCGTCAATTCTGCGTAGAAGCGTTCGCAGAATTGACTCGTCCTCAACCCATTTCAAATCGAAACGCCTATATAACGACCTCTTTCAAAGTCCAGCATTGTCTAGCTATGCAAGAGGTCTAATATCTTCCCCTCGCAACGGAGGGGCTTTGGGGGCGTTCCCCCATTAGAAGGAGTGACAGCCATGTGGTATTATCGTATGCGTCTTCGCAACAAGTTATTGCAAGCTTTTTATCGCCCTCGGGCTGCTCGAACGGGGTTGCTAGACGTTCCCTCAAAAACGCTATCTGTTTTCGACGAACTGGAAAACAGCATAGAAGAAAAAATCACACCGCTACTATCAGATTTATTTAAGTAGCAGAACTGACTTCGAGACGTACCCCAAACCTTACATTACACATAAGCGGCGTTGCCTATGGTGCAACCATCATTTCGGCGTAGGCTAGTTCTAATGCTGTTCTTACTGCCTCTTGCAGAATGCCTGTTGTAACGGGGTAATCTGTGCTTGGGTCAATGTGCGCGGTTTGATAACGGAGAATCTCTTCCGCCAAATCGCGCATTCTTGGCTCAAACAGTGGGTAGAATGTTCGTTGAACTTCGCCCATGTCTGTCATGTAAATTGATAAAATTTCGTTTTCGCTTACCGTTACACGTACATGTATCGGCTCGTCGTTTAGTATTATTGTGGACGCATATGTACCTGGTACGAATCGCGCCAGTGCCGCTGGCTGTTGGTATTCTCGTCCTCCCCTTGGAAGCAGTAGCACCAGTGCCATTATTAATATCACCAGCCCTGCAATTACTATCGCCCCTATTCGGACTAAATCCTTCTTATGTAATACAAAAATCCTTGCACCACCCATTTTGCGCATCCTTTCAATTTCTCATGTAGAAATGTTATGAAGGTTGTGCAATTTTTATGCAGAAAAGTTTAGGACGTGACGTTTATTACTGTTTGAAATGTTTCATACTGTTATCGAGGTGAGTTTTTGAAAACTATTTGGAGCGAAATAAAAAGTGATAAATTGGCGTTTTTTTGTTTGTTTTTCTTCGTGTCGATTGTTGTTGTGATTTTTGTGTGGGCTGCGTTGATTGACCTTGATTATGTTAATCGGGTTAATCTTAGGGCGCGTGACCTTTCGCCGCGTGTTGGGTTTCCGCTTGGTACTGACCCGCTGGGACGAAGCGTTTTGCCGTTGCTGGTTGTTGGTGCGCGAAATTCTTTAGTGATTGCGTTTACGGTTGCGTTTTTTTCTTCGGTGATTGGGATTGTTGTTGGTCTGTTTGCGGGGTTTTATGGCGGGCGGTTTGATAACTTGCTAATGCGCCTAATTGACTTTTTCACAATGTTGCCAACATTCATGGTGATTATGATGCTTCTAACCGTGATGGGTGGAACGATTTTTTCTATGACAGCAGTTTTTATAGTATTCGGCTGGATTGGAACGGCGCGGCTTACTAGAATGGTTACGCTACAGCAAAGCGCGTTAGAATATGTAAAGGCTTCCAAAACTCTTGGAACGCCTAATATAATCATAATTTTTCGGGAAATTTTGCCCAACATAATTTCCTTCATAGTGATTAATTTAACCCTAACCATTGCGGGAACAATCGGCATAGAAACAGGGCTTACCATGTTAGGGTTTGGGCTTCCCCTAACAACACCAAGCCTAGGGCATTTAATTTCATGGGCAATGAACCCTTTGAGTATGCAAATGCATCCGTGGCAGTGGTTGCCGTCGGCATTGTTCATTCTAATAATGGTGCTGTGCATAAACTACGTAGGACAGGCGTTAAACCGCGCCGCCGACGTAAAACGCAGACGCAGCGGCACAGCCGCTTTTCGCCGATAACATGTATTGGCAATCAATATATACGTCTCGCAGCCAGATACACAAAGATACATTCCCTTGCTGTTTATAGCATTAAACGCACTGCCAACAGGCTAAGGATTTATGACCACGAAAATCACGAAATGGCACGAAAAAATCCAACGACTGAGGAATTTTAGGAATGTTTATTTCGTGTATTTTGTGTTTTTCGTGGTCAAATTTCTTAACCTATTGACAGTGCGTTAAACGAAATGCTTTAGTCTAAAGCTTTACGCGCTATTTCGGCGGCGGATTCAAAGTCGGAGTGCAGTAAGCTTGCGGATATTTGGTCTAACATGTCTTTGGTTTTGTTTGACCATGTTTGTTCGTTAAGGGTTGCCATTACGTTTTTGGCGGCTTTTTTATTGTAGTTTTCGCAAGCGTCTTGTAGGGATTGCAGTTGTTCTTTTAGCAGTTGCGGGTCTGAATCTGGGGTATCGGGGGTTGCTTCTGGGGTTAGCTTCTGTACTATTTTGTCTAGGCTTTGTAGGAAGGATTCTGTTTCGGATTTTATTTTAGTTAAGTTGCTGGCGCGGGCGGCTTCTTCTAAGGCGTAGGCTATGTCGGAAAGCTCATGTTCGCCTATGTTTGCTAACGCGCTTTTCATTGCGTGGGTGTTGATTTTGTATAGCTTTATGTTTTCTTCGTCAAAATTCTGGGATTGCAATATGTCTTCCAAGACGGTTTTTACTTTTTCAGCATCACGCAAGAAAGAAGCCGTTAAGGCTTGCGAAAGCCCCGCCGTTACCTCCTCGACAGTATCTGGCTTCGAGACGGTTACTTCGCCTTGACTATCCTCCGTCGGCGAAACGCGACCTTGCCGCTGCCGCCGTTTCTTTACAAATTCCTTTAGGCAGTCGTCTAGTTTATCTACGTCAACGGGTTTTGAAATAAAACCGTCAAAGCCGTTTGTTAAGAAAATTTGCTCCTGCCCCGCTAGGATATTTGCGGTCATTGCTACTACTGGGTGGTTGTAGCCCGCTTCCCTAATGCGTCTTGTTGCTTCTATTCCGTCCATTTCAGGCATCATGTGATCCATGAAAATTATGTCGTAAACCTCTCCGCTTTTAATTTTGTCAACGGCTTCGATACCGCTTAGTACGGCATCTACGGAAAGTTTATAGGGCATCAGCAATCCCTTTGCTACATAGATATTAGATTCCACGTCATCAACCAATAGAATACGCCCGTAGGACATTATTTCGCGTTCTACTTTGGTGATTCTTTTTAGGGAATTTTTAACGGCTTCTATGTTTTGTAACCTTGCGGCATCTTCGCCAAGGATTTCTTTGCTGTGAATTTTTTGCGGAATACGCACCGTAAAAGCTGTACCCATGTCGGGTTCGCTATCTACATTGATATTGCCGCCCATTAGATTTACAAGCCTATAGGTTATGGTCATGCCCAGCCCACTGCCTTGTATGTCGCGATTAATATGCAAGTTTAGCCTGTTGTATTCGATTTCAAACAGGTCGTTTAATTGCGCTTTGGTCATGCCTTGACCCGTGTCTCTGATTTTGATTATCAGCATAATATCTTCGCTACGGATGGATTTGAATGATTCGATTGGTTCGCAGGTTATGGAAAGAGTTACCGTGCCTTGGCTGGTGTATTTGAAAGCGTTTGACAAAAGATTGTTCATTATTTGTTTTATGCGCAGGTCGTCGCCTTCCATTACTTTGGGGATATTTTCGTCTATGACAATTTTTAGGTCTATTGGTTTTTCGCCAATGTGCATCATGTTTAGCTGGATTGTCTCTACTATCATGTCGAAAAATTCGTATGGATTTGGGATAATTTCCATTTTGCCCGCTTCAACTTTGGAGATGTCCAAAATATCGTTAATGATTGACAACAGTAGCCGCGACGAGTGAGATATGCGCAGGAAAGCATCTTCTGTCTCTGGCGGGTGAGAAGCTTTTTGTAGCTGAATTTCCGTAATGCCAATAACGGCGTTCATAGGGGTGCGAATTTCATGACTCATTTGCGCTAGGAAACGCGTTTTTGCGCGTGATTCTTCCTCTGCAACTTCGCGAAGACGCGCCTCTCTTAGGTCGCGCATGTACAGCGCGACTCCTTGACCGCCTTGATACTGCACGGGCATTAGTGTGATTTCAACAAAAATTTCCTCGCCGCTAAGAGTATAACGATGACTTGTGAAAACACTATAACCATCTTCATATGTTTTTTCAATTTGATTTTTAATTAGTTCGGAAACATGCTCTGGTTTTTCGATGTACCCTGTGATTGTGTTGCGCCAATTGCGAATTAGGCACTGGCGAACCGTACACGAATTACGCCTATAATGCCAACATTGCGCGCAAGATTCATTGCAGAAACAAATTTCGCCGTCCTCTGACTCATACCTAAACGGCCCATCAGATGTTTTTGCCAAAAGATTTACCGCCGCTTGATTACATTCTACAACTTGATAATCCTTCCCAATCAACGCACTTGCTATGGGCAACGCGCCTATTAGAACAGCGGCGCGTTCATCTGCGTCGCGCAGACGCGCCATTGTTGCCTTTATCTCGCGAAGGTCTACAGTGTACGCCGCAACAAATATTTCCGACCCGCGCTTGTACCGCACGAATGTTATTTCCAGCGGCAAAGGCTCGCCCGTTAGGCTAAGGTTTACCCACTCAAAGCGCACTGTTTCGCCTTCAAATGCGCGGCGCAAATACATATAAAAATACTCATGAGAATGCTTTCCGTCGGGCTGGTACTGACCATGCAAAGTATAGAAATTCTTCAAGAAATCATTTAAGTTACGCTCTCCGAAAATATTTAGTAATTGCCTATTCGCGCTTACTATCTCGAAATTGCTATTCCAAATGCTAACCCCGTGCGGCGAGTTTTCGTATAGCAAATTGTTGAACTGCTGTTCCTCGCGGAATCTTTCCGTTGCGGCTCGAAGCTGTCGTAAATCTTGAGTGTAGGTTACAAGTAATGGTCGCCCGCCTTCCTGCACCACAACAGAACTTATATGCATTGGGACTGGTTCGCCTTGGAATGTTTGCAACAACCATTCCTGCCCCATTATAGAAGTGGCTTTGCCGCTAAATATTTCGCCAACCGTATTGCCAAACCTCTCCAACGTGCGTTGGCCGTCTGGCTGAAACTCTGGGAAAGTTTTCTGCCAGTTTGCCATATATTCTTCCCTGTCGGCAAAACCAAACTGATTTAACATTGTCTGGTTTACGCCCAAGATTACATTGTTTTCGTCGTATAGGTTCACGCCTATTGGCATTGTGTCCAAAATTGTTTTCCATCTTAGAACCGCTTCATGTTCGCGTGCCATCGCTTCCTTCACGGGGCGAAGGTCTGTCATAAATGATGCGATTAGGGCTTCTTTCTCGCGTCTTATTCGTATTAGCGTTGTCTCTACGGGGATTGGCTCATGCGTAACCGCGTGCTGACGCACAACCTCAAACCGCGCAAATCCTTCCTCGAATGCCTTCGTAAACATTTCCGCGCCTATTTTCCACGAAAGAGTGCCGCATGGTTGCTTTTCTGGAATAGTTTCCATAAACCGTTTGCCATATTCTTCAGGAGTTTTCAGCCCAAACATTTCCATTGTTTTCTTGTTGCAACTTACTAGATTATTCTGGTCGTCCCACACGCCCACTGCGAATGGTGCCGCTTCTAACAAAATTCTGTTCATTTCCTTCGCTTTGATTAGCTTTTTAGATGTCGCTGACACCTCTTCTGCAATAGCCAATAATGGACGCAAGTCCTGCGCAAACGCTGCAAGCATTTTTTTCGCGCCGTCTATTCGCACAAATGTTGCGTCTATTGGGATTTCTTCGCCTGTCGTATTTAGATGAGTGAAACGGAATCTTGAGATACCATTCTCAAATGCTTCAAGCATGTGCCGCTTCGCTTTTATCTTGGAATACTCGCCACAGGGCTGGATTTCTGGCTGCAACTCGAAAAATCTTGCCCTAAATTCTATTACGCTGGACACTCCAAATAACTGCAATGCCGCATTGTTGCAATCCAATAAATTAAACTCCTCGTCCCAGAAATGCCCCGCAATTGGATTAGCGTCATGTATTTGCCGCTGACGTGATGTTAGCCCACGCTCCATGTTGATTGCGGTGTTTAATGAGTTACTGTATCTTGTTACATCAAACGCATAACCCGTTACCAACGTTGATGTCTCGCGGGTTAGCGTTATATCCAGATGAATGATTTCGCCTTTTGCGTTAAAACATGGTAATTCTATTCGCGTATCGCCTTGGTACAATGCCATTTGAATATTTGTACGCAAGGATTCCATACACGCAGGTGGAAAAAATTCACTAAATCGCAATTTTGCTTCTGTCTTTAACTCCAACCCGTCCAACGCAAAAAGACGCGCCCACGCAAAATTACACGCTATAAGCACGCCTTTCTCATTAAAGGCACAGCCAGCCACTGGCAATCGGTCAAATACTCTTGATAGCATATCGGGCATTGTCTCGGCTTCTTTTGCCGTTATCACATCATTGTATATTGCTCCCAATTCCATATGTCATGCCCCCCCTATTACAATAATATTACAAAATTTGCTCCTTCCCCATTATGATGTTTACAAGAGGTGATGTCAAATGATTTTGGGCTATTTATATTGAGTTGTGATGCGTTCACTATTGCTGTATCATAAACCTACAAAAACAAAAGGAGATACAAGCATGAGAACAATAGAAATCCTAGACGATAAAAGCGACCTAGTGGTACTTTACGAACTGAAAGAACAGAAAGGAGCAACCCCATGACCAGCACTGCCGAAATAAAAGCTCGTTTTGAGGCCGCGTTATTATCCTTCGTGGATAAAATCAAGAAGGACACAAATATACGAGCAGTAATCTTATACGGAAGTTTGGCGAATGACACCGTATGGGAAAAGAGTGACATGGACGTAGTAGTTCTAGTACGCGAAACAAAAACATGCAGCCCAAGTTTCTGCATAGATGAAGACGGCATTATTCTAAATGCGAGCATCGAAACGGAGTTTGAATTTAAACGCTGGTTAGAAGGGCGTGACGGCTCAACTCGTTCGTATCTTCAGCAATCGCGGGTGATATACACAAAAGACGAAAGTCTCAAGGATTTTATAAATGATTTCCAAAAAGTAGGCGCAGACGACAAAGCTTTAGCATTTTTCCAAAACTCAACATGGTTACTGGGAACAATGGAAAAAATAGAAAAATGGCTAACCGTAAAAGACGACCCTCTATACGCTCAATTATGGTGCTTAAAAGCAACCGAGTTATACGCAAACATGCGTCTAATCCTAGACGGCAAACCCTCCAGCCGCGAATCAATAATAAAAGTGCTGGCATACGCGCCCGAAGATATAAAGCATCTATACGAGCGACCAATGCAAGGTTTTATGAGCGGCGAAGAAGTTTGGGACATGCTAAACTTCTACAAGAAATTCCTAGAAGATAATCTGGATTTACTAAAGAAGCCCATAACGCATTACATGTCCGACGGCGCGGCAAGAACCATCACTACATTGGTAAAACATTTTGGGCTATCGGCTCACGAAATTTATCATGCATTCGATTTTCTGGAAGAGATGGGCATTGTCGCCCGTGTTACAGAAAGTGTTCGTTTAACACCAAAAAACCGCACCATGGTTGATGAAGTAGCATTCATATACGTCGAAAACATGAATTAAAATATAGCGGAGGCAAAAAAATGACAGGTTGGGAACGCGAGAGACGAACACATTTTGATGAAATAGTAACCAAATACGACAAAGTACGCTGGGATTACCCCGCCGAATTATTCGCAGACATCTTTGCATACGCAGATGGCAAAAAAGCTATAGAAATAGGCGCGGGAACGGGAAAAGCAACCGCGCCATTCCTTGATGCTGGCTACGATGTTACCGCAGTAGAAATGGGTGAGAATATGGCGGATTTCCTTGAGGAAAAATTCGCCGCATACAAAAATTTCGCGGTAGTTCGGTCAACATTTGAGGCGGCACAACTTGAGCGCGACAGCTACGATATTATATATGCCGCATCGGCATTTCATTGGGTTGACGCGGAAATTGGGTGTCCGAAAGTTTTTGATTCGCTGAAAAAGGATGGGGTGTTTGCGTTGTTTCGGCGTAATCAAGGGAGTCTTGATGATTGCGAACTTTTCGAGGATATTCAAGCGGTTTACGATAAGTATTATCGAAGCTACTATACATCAAGCGAAAGACCCGTTAGTAAATCCATTGAAGAATTTCAAACGCCTGCTGGAATATACACGGGCTTTCGATTTCACAGCATGGAACAGTATGGATTTCGTGATGTTACATCAAAATTCCACAGGGCATCACAAACATATGATGCGGAAAGTTACATTGCTCTGCTGGACACTTACTCCGACCACCGCGCCTTACCAGAAAGCAATCGCAAAGGCTTATATGCTGGCGTGAAAGAGGCGATAATAAAACACGGCAATAGCTACACCTTGCACGGAATTTTTCAATTGTACATGGGCAGAAAATAATTTACAACATCAACAACATTGTGTTATTCTAAGAAAAAATGAAAGCGTGATTATGTATGGAGTATCAATTAAATCGCATTAGAATTTGGATTGAAGATGACTATGCGGCATTAAGCAAGCGGGCGGCGGATATTATAAAAAATCAAGTAGACGCAATGCCAAACACAGTTTTAGGATTGGCCACGGGAAGCACCCCAGAGGGTACATATAGCGAATTAGTGCGGTTGTACAAAACTGGCGCAGTGGATTTTTCCAAAGTAGTATCGTTTAATTTGGACGAATATTTCCCAATCAAAAAGACCAACGAGCAGAGTTATTACTACTTTATGCGAAAACATTTGTTTGACAACGTAAATATCTCCGAAGCAAATACCCATATCCCAAATGGCGAAGCCGAAGACCGCGTGGCAGAATGCGACGCATACGATAAAAAAATAGCCTCATATGGAGGCGTAGACTTGCAATTACTTGGAATAGGCGGCAATGGGCATATCGGGTTTAACGAGCCGAGTGATGTTTTCGTTGCAGGAACGCATCACATAGAACTTGATGCGTCCACAATAGAAGCAAACGCCAGATTTTTTGCCAGCACGGAAGATGTTCCAAAGCACTCGCTAACCATGGGCATAAGAACCATAATGAGCGCGAAAAGAATTTTGCTACTCGCCAGCGGAAGCGGCAAAGCCGAAGCAATACACAAAACAATTTTTGGAGATATAACACCAAAAGTGCCCGCTTCGGTTTTGCAATTACACCCAGACGCAACCATAATCTTAGACAAAGAAGCGGCGCGGTTAATTGTTGGGAAATTATCGTAACGCATACGTCTCGAAGCCATGAACAGTTTCCTAGGCAATAAAAAAGCCCAATACATCGGGCTTTTTTTGCATAGTAAATTTGACAAATGGTGTTGATTGCAGTAGTTGTTAGCGATTGAAATGCATTTGGGTAACAATATCGTTTTCGTCGAATGCGATTGATACGCTCAAGGCGTATAGTTCCATATAAATATCTCCTGTTTCTGGAACGTGTACGCGAAGCGTGCTGCAACTGCAATCTCGTGTGATGCG